>CAZRLL010000010.1:0-1535 GCA_964600735.1 uncultured archaeon | reverse complement strand
TTTATTATTTTTTGAATAAAATTTTCCCCAGATTCAGATAATGTAGTTTTATAACTAATATTTTTTTGTCGCTTTAATGAGTAATCGTCCCGGTTTATTCATTGCCATCGAAGGAATTGATTATTCTGGTAAGACAACACAAGTCAAACTAATTAGTAAAAAACTAGAAGAAAAAGGGTATGATGTAATATTCACCAGTGAGCCGACTAAGGGCAGAATAGGGCAATTATGTCGTGTGTATCTTCGAGACTCCTCTACATCTTCTTTTGCGGATGCTCTCCTATTTGCTGCAGATAGAGTTGAGCATTATTTTATTGATATTGAAAAGATGGTGTCCCAAGGGAAAATTGTGATTACAGATAGATATGTTGCATCTTCTATTGCTTATCAATCTGCTCAGGGAGCACAGGAGGATTGGATATTGTCAATTAATAGTATGGTACCTAAAGCAGATCTTTCTTTTTACCTAGATATCGAAGTCGATGTGGCTATCAAGCGCCTAAGGAATTCAAAACGAGAGATTAAAGAGAAATTTGAAACTGTTGAGTATCTCGAAAAGGTCCGAAATAATTACCTGAATTTAACCAAAGATTGGTTGATCAGAATACCAGCAGAAAGGAGAAAAGAAGAAATTACGAGTGATTTACTAAATCGAGTTTTAACTAAATTAAACTTAAATGACTAATTGAATAATCTTATTCATTCTTCTTGTAAGGATTTTATTAGATTTGATTGCATAGATTTTGCTTGATTTACCATTGATTGATTTCTAGCATTCTGATAGTGCTCAATTGCTCTGGTGAGAGTTTCGATTGCTTGGTTTTTATCCGATAGACGTTGAGCCATCGCTGAATAATATTCTAAGTGACCTAAGATAATCGGTTTATCGATTCCAGATTTCTTAAACAGGTCAACAGCCTTCAATAAGAACGTTTTTCGATCAGCTGCATTTCTAACAGAAGCAGCTCTGAAAACAAAAGCCTTGGCTCTAACCTCTAAGGCTTCAATCTGATGATCGACCTTTTTTAATGAAATTGCTGCTTCTTCAAATGCTGAAGCTGCACTCTCAAACGCTTTGTTTTCAGCTTTTTTCCGACCAATTTCTTGAAGCAACATTGCTTGTTTTTTCAGTACTCTGGTTTCATCATTTTTCGCTTCAGCTTGTTTGTAGTATCTTCCAGCCTGACCAAAAGCTCCAGTAGCATTTTGATGATTACTTTTATCCTCATGCATTATCCCCTGAATTTCTAATACTTTGGCATTAGCAAAGGCTATTTCTTTAACGGATCCACTTTTTCTAATAATTGTCAATCCCTCCTTAGCTTTTTCCAAAGCCTCGTTATATTTATTCTGTTTTAACAAATCATTAGCTAACGAGAGCTCTCGTTTTCCACCAACTCTAGGTGTGAAGATACTCAATCTAATTAGAAATTATTTACAACCTATATTAACATCATTTACCTGCATGTATTTTTACCAAACAATTTCTATTCCAAATTTATAAGTTAACCACAAATATGATAGTAAATATGAAA
>CAZRLL010000009.1:25182-41885 GCA_964600735.1 uncultured archaeon | reverse complement strand
CATACACGTATTAATTTTCGCAATTAAAAAATCGCTATATGGGAAAAAGACCACACAAAGCAACGCATCTCAAACTTGTCGAAGGCAACCGGGGCAAACGGGACATCGGGCAGAACGAGGCCCACCCCGCACCAGTTGCACCGGCATGTCCACCGTCGCTGGATCCGAAAGCCGCGAGGATGTGGAAGAGACTCGCCCCCCAACTCACCCGCATCGGCCTGCTGACCGAGATCGACGGCGACATGCTGGCCGGGGTGTGTGTTCTCCGCTCCCGGCTGATTTTTCTAGGGGAGAAGCTCCGCGCCAGGGATCGCCGGAGCCTGCTGGCCGTGCGCGAGACGGAGGGCGGCAAGGTGCCGTTTCCCCATCCGTACACGGTGATGGAGCGGCAATATTTCCAGCTTTTCCGCATGTTCGCGCGCGAATTCGGACTCTCGCCTTTGGCCCGCACCGGTCTTTCGGTTGGCACCGAGGAGCAGGAAGAGGGCGAGGATCTGCTGAGCTGATGGTCGATGAATGAAAACTACCCGACCGGCATCCTATTCGGCAAATCGGTGCGGCTCCCCAAACCGCGCGGCGCGGTATACAGCGCGGAGCGGGCCGACCGCGCGGTGCGCTTCATCGAGACTCTTTGCATCCACACCAAAGCGGAGTGGGCCGGGGTTCCGTTTACCCTGCTGCCCTGGCAGCGCCACCTGGTGTGCACCATGTTCGGCTGGGTCGACAAGAAGGGCGCGCGCGTTTTCCGCACGTGTTACGGCGAACTCCCCAAGAAAAACGGGAAGACAGAACTTGGTGCGGCCATCGCGCTCAAGCTGCTGGTGGCCGACGATGAGCGCGGTGCCGAGGTTTACAGCGCCGCGGCCGATCGAGAGCAGGCCAGCCTGGTGTACCTGCCGGCCAAGTACATGGTGGATAAAAAGCGGCTGCTCAAACGCCGGCTCAAAATCATCGATTCCCGCCGGCGCATCGTCGACCACAAGCACAGTTCATTCTACCAGGTACTCAGTTCCGAGGCCTACACCAAACACGGCATCAGCCCGTCCGGCATCATATTCGACGAACTGCACGCCCAACCCAACCGGGAATTGTGGGATGTGCTTACCGAGGAGACCGACGCCGCCCGCCGCCAGCAGTTCATTCTGGTGCTCACCAACGCCGGCATCTGGGACCCGCAATCGATTTGCTGGGAGGTGCGCGAGGGTGCGCGAAAGGTTGCGGAGGGCAAGATCGAAGACCCCACCATGCTGCCCATCATCTACTCTGCCGACAAGGATGAGGATTGGGAGTCGGAAAAGGTGTGGCGCCGGGTCAACCCGTCGATGGGCCACATTTTCGACATGCCACGCATCCGCCGTAACTACCACACGGTGCTGGAAAACCCCCACAGGCAAAACAATTACCGACGATTCCGGGTTGGTCAATGGGTCAATCAGATTTCGCGCTACATCCCCATGGATGTGTGGGATGCCTGCGCCGGCAAGGTCGAGCCGGGCAGCCTGCTCAAGCGGCCCAGCTATGGCGGGCTCGATCTCTCGTCCACCACCGACCTCACGGCGTTCGTGCTCGTCTTCCCGCCGGAGAGCGACGACGAGCCGTACCAGGTGCTGGTCAAGGTTTACATGCCCCAGGACAACATGCAGCGCCGCATCAAGGAGGATCGCGTGCCGTACGATCTCTGGGAGCGCTCGGGCCTGCTCACGGCCACCCCTGGCAATGTGGTGGATTACGCCATCATCCGCCGCGATATCAACAACGCCCACAAAATCTACGACCTGCGCGAGCTGGCCGTGGATCGCTGGGGGGGCGCCAAACTCATCCCCGAACTGCAGGACGAGGACGGCATCACCGTGGTCGATTTCGGCCAGGGGTGGAAATCCATGAGCCCCGCCACCAAGGAACTGATGCGCCTGATCAAGCTCGGCTGCCGAGCCAAGGACACCACCAAGCATGACAAATGCAAGCACCGCATGGCCCATGGCGGCCACCCCGTCCTGCGCTGGTGCGCCGACAACATGGTGGTCAAAACCGACGAGGCCGACAACGTGAAGCCCGACAAGAAAAAGGCACGGGAGCGCATCGACCCCGTCGTGGCGCTCATCATGGCCGTGGGGCGGGCCGCGGTGAACACCGACCCCAAATCCGTCTACGAAACGCGGGGGATTGTGACCATTGGTTGACCGCGGCGACATGATTGGGCTGGCGGCCTTGGCCCTCGTTTGGTACGGTATTTGGGAGGTGTACCCACCCGCATCCTGGATTGGAATCGGGATCACCGTGCTCGTGCTCCTCACCGTTTCTTCAAGGAAGAAGAGGCCATGAAACTCCTGGCACCCCTGTTCGGCTCCTCATTCAAAGCCGGTGCGCCCGGCCCGACGAGCAACTTCTGGTACGAGCCCCTCGGCTCGGTTTCCCAGACGGGGCTGCGCATTTCGCCGGAGACCTCCTTGCGGGCCGGAGCCGTGTGGGCCTGCGTGAGCGTGCTCTCCGAAACCATCGCGGGACTGCCCCTGGTGATGTTCGAGCGGGATGGGCCGCGCACCAAAAACCGGGCCAGCAACCATCCGCTGTTCGACCTGTTGCACGACCAGCCCAACGAGTGGCAAACCGCTTTCGAGTTCTGGCAGTTGGCCACGGTCTTCTTGGGGTTGTGGGGCAATTTCTATGCCGAGATCGTGCCCGGGCGGCGGGGGTTCGCGCACCAGCTTTTGCCCCTGCACACCGACCGGGTGCGGGTCAAGCAACTGCCCAACAAGCGCCTGGTGTTCGAGGTGCGGGAGCTGGACGGCCAGCGCCGCACGCTGATGCAGGAGCAGGTTTTCCGGCTGCACGGCATGTCCCTGGAGGCGCCCGGCGGTCTGATCGGCGTGGTGGGATTGCAGACCGTGCTGGTCGCGCGGGACATCGTGGGGCTGGCCCTGGCCGGCGACGGCTACGCCGCCCGGCTTTTCAGCAACGATGCCCGGCCCGGCGTCGTGCTGGAACACCCTGGCGTTCTGGGAAAAGAAGCCAAGGACAACATCCGCAATTCATGGAACGAGGCGCACGCGGGCATCGCCAACGCTCACAAGGCGGAAGTGCTGGAAGAGGGGATGAAGGTTCACGAGGTCGGCATGTCGGCGCGGGACGCGCAGATGGTGGACTCGCGCAAGTTCCAGGCGGTGGAAATCTGCCGCATCTGGCGCATCCCGCCCCACAAGATCGGGATTCTGGACCGGGCCACGTTCAGCAACATCGAACACCAGTCCATCGAATTCGTCACCGACACAATTCTGCCCTGGTGCCGGCGAATCGAGCAGGCCATCCGGCGCGATCTGATCATGGCCAAGGACCGCTTTTTCGCCCGGTTCGTGCTGCAGGGTCTCCTGCGGGGCGACGCAAAAACCCGTTCCGAATTTTACTCGTCGGCGATCACCGCCGGGTACATGACCCGCAACGAGGCCCGCGAGCTGGAAGACCTGAACCCGCTCAAAGGCCTCGACGAACCCCTTTCGCCGCTCAATATGCGGCAGGGGGAGAACGCGCCCCAGGGCGACGAGGCCTCGGCCCCCGGCCTCCTGGCCTCACCCCCCAGCCCCCTCTCCACTTCATGGAGAGGGGGAGGACGGCAGCGGCTCACACAGATGGTCAAAGATGCTGCGGCGCGGCTGTCCCGAAAAGAGATCCAGCGGCTGGCCAAGATCGGCGAGCGCTGCGTCGACGACCCCGAAAAGTGGGAGAACGAGGTGCACGCCTTTTTCGAGAGCCATGCCACCGAAGTGGCCGAAACCCTGCGCCTGGCCCAAGTACCAGCCAGCGAGAGCTGCACCGGCGCGGCCAAGCGGGTGGTGGCCGACGGCCTGGACATCCTGCAAACCTGGGAAACCGAACGCGCGGCCGAGCTGGTGGCGCTGACCACGGAGGAGGCGGCGTGAACAGGGATTTCATCAAGAGTTTTCGGAATTGGAAGATCGAGATTCCTGTTTTCAAAGTTGCCAAGGGCATCGTGGTAGGCATCGTTATCGGGACACTCCTTTTTTATGCTGTGGAGTTTTTACTGCGAATGGAGACACCATGAACACGGAAATCTTCGAAACCTTCTGGGCCATCACGGACGATGCCCTGCAACGGTGCATGGCTCAGATCAGGGCACAAAGCCCCGAGCAGATGGATCAGTTGCGAGCCATGTACTGCAACGAGGAACTGGAGCGCTTGCACGGCCGCGTTCTGACCGACGCGGCTGTGCCCGTGGCGCGGCACGGTGGCGGCAATGGCACCGGCGGCGCGGTGGCGGTGATCCACATCCACGGGCCCATCACCCAGCGCAATAGCCTGATGTCGATGATCTTTGGCGGGACGAGCACCCTGGGCATCAGCGCCGCGCTGCGGCAGGCGCTGGCCGACCCCGACGTGGGCTCGATCCTGCTGGACATCGATTCCCCCGGCGGCACGGTCTCCGGTGTGCCCGAGCTGGCCGCGGAGATCCTGGCCGCCCGCGGCAGCAAATCCATCGTGGCGGTGGCCAACTCCTTTGCCGCGAGTGCGGCGTACTGGATCGCCTCGGCCGCCGACGAGATCGTGGTCACCCCCTCCGGCGAGGTGGGTTCCATCGGCGTCGTGGCCGTGCACATGGAGCAATCCCGCCGGCTGGAGAAGGAAGGCATCACGCCCACCATCATGCGGGCGCCGGCAAACAAATTCGGGGGCAACCCCTTCGAACCCCTTTCCGAAGAGACCCGCGACCACATCCAGAGCCAGGTGGACGAGTTCCATGCCATGTTCGTGGCGGCCGTGGCCAAGGGGCGCGGGGTGGGCGTGGGCCAGGTGCGGGGCGGATTCGGGCAGGGCCGCGTCGTGCTGGCGAAGGAAGCCGTCAAACTGGGCATGGCCGACCGCGTCGCCACCATCGAACAGACCGTGGCCCGCATGATGGGCGGCCGCCGCGGCGGGATGCGGGCGGTGGCCTCACCCCCCGGCCCCCTCTCCCGGGGAGAGGGGGAGCACGGCGGCATCGCGATCAGCGACAACCTGTCGCATTCGGACGGCACGGGGGGTGCCCCCTCAAACGACGCGGCAAAAGAGGAACCACCCGAAACCAAATTCGAGGCCTCGAAAGAGACCCCGTCCGACTCGGTTGGCCTCGACCTCCGCCAGCGCCGCCACCGGGCGCATGCGCGGGGTTTGCCGGCGGCGGGGTGAATATGATTCAACCTGGGCTCGATACAATCACGCTCGGTGATTTCATCGGGGATATCGAAAAATGGATTGCGCACAACGAACAGGAACTTGGCGGCCGAGAAAAGGCTGAAGGCTCCTCGGTAACCTTCGATTTCGCTGGCGCGACGCCCACCGTGCTCAATAGTTGGCGCGGAGTGTATCTTTCTTTGGCGTTGGGGTACTCCGCTGCCGGGGAAAGCGGGATGAACGTGGGGGAGCTTTTGGATGAATTGAAGTCGGCCGTCGGCAAAACATACCAGGGGTGGAAAGGCGGGGATTACGTGATGGACCGTGACACCGAAGTTTGGGTCGATAATACAGGAATTGTGACGCACACAATGATCACCGGCATCAACATGGGCAAGTATTCGAGTGTTATCCTCACCCGCAATGAATACGACCGCCGCGAGCGGCGCACACGGGATTTGCCGGCGTCGGAGTGATCGGATACTCTGAAAAGATGGAAGAAAGAAAAAGTGGAAGTTTTGATGCATCGGATCACACGGTGGTGCATCACGGAGAGACACGCGATGTGTCTGGCCCTGGCGATTTTGTGATGGTCGACGTTGACGCGGGAAAAGGCGAAATCACCGTCGAGCCAATAAAACCCCCATTTCCACCCCCCGAACAAAAAAAAGGTTGACACGGGTTTCGGCTCGTGAGATTGGTTGCAAAAGGCGACACGTTGATCCGTTGACCCCTCGGTCAGGCGGCGACGATGTCGTGACGCACGACAAAGCGTGACTCCTCAGTCA
The DNA here is from genome assembly GCA_964600735.1 of uncultured archaeon. GTDB lineage: Archaea > Asgardarchaeota > Heimdallarchaeia > Heimdallarchaeales > Kariarchaeaceae > LC-2. The sequence continues at coordinate 35,934 of CAZRLL010000009.1, read as the reverse complement.
GCGCGTGAGTGCCCAAACCGGTGAAATCAGCCGGTGCGGGGCCTCCGCGCTTTTTTTGTTTCGTGATCCCTGCATCGGGAAAACCCAGCAGGCAGGAGATCACGGACGATGCCCTCCCCGAAACAGTACCTCCAGCAGGAATATTCCGAACTCGTCGAGAAGTCCGGGGCGATCATCACCCTGGCCACCGAGGAAAAGCGCGATCTCACCGATGATGAGCGCAAGGACGACGATGCGTTCAACGCCCGGCTCGATGTCCTGGCCGGCGACATCAAACGTGCCGACCGCTTCGAGGAACGCGATCGCGCCCTGGGGGCGGCCGCCTTCGAGGCCGACCCCGATCCGCATCCCCGCCAGCCGGGCATGGTGCACGACCTCGCGGCCGATGCGCCGTTCCGCAGCTTCGGCGAGCAGCTTCAGGCCATTTATCAGGCCGAGATTCCCGGCGCCGCGATCGATCCGCGATTGAAGTTCGAAGCTGCCGCCACCGGCTCCGGTACCGCGGTTCCGGCCGATGGTGGTTTCCTGATTCAGCCCGACTTTTCCACGGCGCTGTTGAGCCTGTTTCACGATACCGGAATTCTGGCCCCGCGCTGCATGACGATTCCGATCAGCGCGCCTTCGAATTCATTTGAAGCTCCCATCATCGACCAGACTTCCCGCGCGGACGGCAGCCGCTGGGGCGGGGTGCAGGTTTATTGGAACGACGAGGGCGTGGCGGCCACGGCGACCAAGCCCAAGTTCGGCAAGATATCGATGAAGCTGGCCAAGTTGAACGCCCTGTTCTACGCGACCGACGAGCTTTTGGCCGACGCCAGCGCTCTGGAGGCGGTCGTCTCCCAGGCCTTCACCGAGGAGATGAACTACATACTCGACGACCAGATCATCAACGGCGAGGGCTCCGCCAAACCCCTGGGCATTTTGAAAGCCAATTGTCTGGTTACCGTGGCCAAGGAATCGAACCAGGCCGCCAAGACCATCGTCTACGAGAACATCGTCAAGATGTGGGCCCAGATGTGGGGCCGCTCCTGGGCGAACGCCATCTGGATCATCAACCAGGACATCATTCCCCAGCTTTCCACCATGACTTTGGTGGTGGGCACGGGTGGTGTGCCGGTCTATCTGCCCCCCGGTGGCCTTTCGGCCTCGCCGTATGCGTCACTCATGGGGCGGCCGGTGATCCCTATCGAACAGTGCGCCACCCTGGGCACCTTGGGCGACATCATGCTCGTGGACATGTCCCGCTATCTGCTCATCGAAAAAGGTGGGCTGCAGGCCGACCAGTCCATGCACGTGCGCTTCATCCAGGGCGAGCAGACCTTCCGCTGGATAAAACGAGTCAATGGGCAGCCCACTTGGGCATCGGCGCTCACCCCGGCCAAGGGCAGCAACGACCAGAGCCCCTTCGTCGCCCTGGCCGCCCGCTAACCGGGGCCCGGCATTTGAGGGAGCCCCGCCCGGCGAGGTTCCCACCACAACCGCAGCAGGAGCCAGAGCATGAAATCAATCGTGATCGCCGAAGAAGGCCATGTCGTCCAGGCGCTGGCGCCGGTCGATATCAACGGCGGCAAAAACAGCGATGTCTGGAGCATGAAAAATCACGCCCACGCCTCCATCGGGGTGTTGCTGGGTGTGACCGGTGGAGCCACCACCATCACCGTGGAGGAGTGTGACGACTTCACGCCCACCAATTCCACGGCCATCGGCTTCAAAATTTACAAAGAAGAGACCGCCGGAGAGGACACATTGGGCGTACGCACGGCCGTTGCCGCAGCGGGCCTGGCCCTATCCACCAACGACGGCGTTTTCTACTTGATCGAGGTGGACGCGGCCGAACTGAGCGCCGGATTCCCGAATCTGCGGGTCGTGCTGAGCGATCCCAGCGGCGCGACCTTTGGCGCCGTCGTCGCGATCCTCTCCGGCAACCGGTACTCGAAAGAGCAATCGGACACGGCCATCGCGTAACCCACGACCGAAGGAGTACCCAGCATGGGAGACAGCGGACTCAATCCTCGCCGGCAACCGGGCGGGCTCATCGCGATCGTCGATCACGAGCGGCACCCGGGCAACGTCTGGTACGTGGATTCCGGCCACGCCGATACGGAGGATTCCGTCGGCGCTGGCCGGCAGGAAGACAAGCCCTTCGCCACCCTCGATTTCGCCATCAGCCAATGCACGGCCAACAACGGTGACGTGATTTACGTCGCGCCCGGGCACACGGAGACGGTTTCCGCCGCGGCGGGGATCGACTTCGACGTTGCGGGAATCACCGTGATCGGGCTGGGGCACGGCCCCGACCGCCCGACCATCACCATGTCCGCCGTGGCCTCCACCATCCATTTCGACGCGGCCGGCACCCGCATCAAGAATTTCCTGATTCTGACCGAGCACGACAACACCATCGTCATCGACGTGGACAAGACCGATTGCGTCATCGAGGGCTGCGAATTCCGCGCCCGCATCGCGGCCACCGCGCGGGAATGGGTCACCTGCATCGACATCACCGGCGCCGCGGCCAACGCCTGCGACCGCACCACGATCATCGATTGCGTCTTCACCTCACCCACCGCCGGCGCGGACAACTGCATCGGCCTGGACGAGGTGCAGGCCAACGTGAGGATCATCGGCTGCGAATTCTGGGGCGATTTCGCCGACGCGCCCATCCACAACGTGACCGGCAAGGCGCTGACCAATCTGCTGATCGCCGATTGCTTCATCGAAAACACCCAGACCGGCGACCACTCCATCGAACTGGTCTCCGCCTGCACCGGCATCCTGGCCCGCAATCTGTACAAAAACGACATGACCCAGGCCACGGGCGTCGATCCGGGCAGTTGCTTCTCGTTCGAGTGCTATCACGCCGATGTGGTTGACACGAACGGCATCCTCGCGCCGGTGGCCACCTGATGGGTGTCCAGCTCGTCGCGACCCTCCATCGGTTTTCCGGCCATTCGCTGGATACCAAACCCACGGGGGATGTCCCCGTGGGGTCGATCTTCACCGCCACCGACACCGGCGAGGAATGGGTCTGGGATGGGTTTTTTTGGAATCGCCCGGACGCGAAGCTGGCGGAGATCGCCGGCCTTTTGCAACAGATTCTGGACGTCAACCGGGAAATCAAAACCGGAATCGACGTACTCACCGACAGCCTCAGTTAAGGAGAGCGCACAATGGAATTGAAAGGCCAAGTTGGACCACAACGCGTCGGTGTGGGGCAGCCCGCCGTTGTTCGCCTCGGGAACGCTGGCGACATCATCACCAACCTGGGCGGAAAATACGCCGAGGCCGCCCGCCGCGGCGAGATCTTCCATTGCGGCACCGCCGTCACTGGCGTTGCGCCGGGCACAGCCATCAGCACCACGGCCCCTTTCGCCCTGCAGAACCCACTCGGATCGGAGGTCGACCTGGAGGTGATCCTGGCCCGGATGGGCTACGTCTCGGGCACGTTGGGCGCTGGGGTAATCCATTGGGTAGCCCAGGACGACCCGACCGCCGCCATCGCCACCGGAACCAAAATCACCCCCGTCAATGCATTGCTGGGCGGCCCGCTTTCCAAGGCCAAGCCCTTCACCACTGCCACGGTGCCGTCTGCGCCGAAAGTGATGCGGGTGTTCGGTTCACTCCAGGCATCGCTTGCCTCGACCGCCGTGGCCCCCTGGATCATCGAGGACAAGGTGGACGGCGCCATCATCGTCCCGCCCGGCTGCGCCGCACAACTCCAAGCCACGGCAGCCGGCGGCTCGTCGCCCCTGGTGGTCTATTCCGTGAGCTACCGCGAGCGGCCCCGCGAATAGGAACGGTGACCCATGCGCAAAGTCAAGATCCTGAGCGGCAACCTGACCGGGCACATCGTCGACCAGCGCGACGACGAGGCGGAAAACAACGTCGTCACCGGCTTTGCCGAGTACGTGACCGAGGAGCAGCCCCACCCCCCTGCCCCCTCCCCACTGCGTGGAGAGGGGGAGTCCGTGCCGCAACCAGATCCGAATACCCCAGGGGCTGCAGATGCCCCAACGCAAGCCGCTGGCGGGGAGGGGCAACCCTCTCCGCCCACCGGCGATCCGAATTTCGGCGACTCGGACAGCGGGCCCATGCAAGACCCATCGCCCGTGCTCATGGAAACCACGGACGGTGCGGACGCCACGGACGGTGCCGACACCACGGACGGTACGGATGTCACGGACGGTGCTGACGGTGCGGACACCACGGACGATCCGGATGCCACGGACGGTGAGAACGGTGCGGACGGTGCGGACGATCTGGACGTCACGGAAGACGATCCCCCCTCTCCCCCAGGGGAGGGGCCGGGGGTGGGGCCAGTCCACGTCGGCGGCGGTTTCTACCGCGTGCCCGGCGAGGAGAAAAATCGCCGCATGACCAAGGCCGAGGCGGAGGCCTGGCCGGAGCAGCCGGATGACGAATGACCGATTCCCTCAGCGAATCTTCGCCGCCGGCGGCGGAGCCCATCCTCAAAGCTGCGGCGAAGACGCACCTGAAAACGGGCGCCAGTTCCGAAGACGCGCTGATCGATGCGCTGATTGTGTCCGCGCGCATGCACGTGGAAACCGTCATGAACCGGGCGCTGATCGACCAGACGTGGCTGTGGAAATTGGACGATCTGCCGTTCAGCAGCGGCAAGCCATTGTTCGTGCCCAAGCCGCCCCTGCAATCGATCACGTCCATCACGTACGTGGACACCGCCGGCACGACCCAGACCTGGGACTCCACGAAATACGACGTGGATGCACCATCGGGGCCCATGGCGGCCAACGGCCGCATCATGCCGGCCTTCGCGGAATCGTGGCCCACGACCCGGGAGCAGATGGCCGCGGTGACCATCACCTTCGTCTGCGGGTACGGTGCCGCCGGCAGCAACGTGCCGGACGGCATCCTGCAGGCCATGCTCCTGCTCATCGGCCACTGGTATGAAAACCGGATGGCGGTGAACGCCAAAGAGAAACTGACGGAGATCCCCTTCGGCGCGTCCTCGCTGCTGGGGCCGTTCCGCACGAGGCAGTTCTGAAAACGAGGAGACGACCATGCTGGTGCGCGTGACCGAAAAAGTGGAGATCGCCGACTATCCCGGCGGGACACGGGTGATCGAGAAAAACACCGACATCGATCTGCTCGAAACCTTCGCCCGCCGCCTGATGGAAAAGAAGGTGGCGCACCAGATCTCCCGGGAAGAGCACATGCGGAACCCAAACGGCGGATCGAAAAAGGTGGCCGGCGCCACCTTGCCGAAGCCGAAGGAGGAGCCCGCAGGCTGACATGAATTTCGGGAAGCTGGTCGACGAGGTGACCATCAAAACGGTCACCGCAACGTCGTCGGTCGATTCCGAGGCCACGTTGCGCACCCAGTGGTGCCTGATCGAGCCCGCCGGCGGAAAGGCCATCGAACTGGCACGGGCCGAGGGCCACCAGACGAGCCACAAGATCACGTTCCGCAATGACCAGGCCATCACCGCGGATCACCTGATCGTGGACGCCGACGGCACGGAATACCGGATCGACGTGATCAAGGATTTTCGGGACAAGGGCTACCAGGAGGTTTTCGCACATTCGGTGCCATGAGCCATGACGACCACATTCAAGGACGTGACCGCCGCGATCATCGCCCAGCTCGAGGACAACATCACCTCGGTCGATGCGGGATACGCGGCGGCGGATGTGCGTTGGCCCGGCGTGCACTTCAAACCGGGAACCCGGAACGACTGGATGGGGCTCGACGTGGTTTTCGCGGAAACCGCCCAGTCGGGGCTGGCAGCTCCCAACCGCTTCATCGCCGGCTACGCGCAGATCAGCCTCTTTCAGCGGGTGGGAAAAACGACCAGCGCCGATATTTTGACGCGGATGGACAACGCACGGGACCTTTTCAAGATGGACACGACCCTGACCGCCGGAGCCGACAGCGTGCGTTTTCGCGAGCCCCTGCCCATGCCCCAGATCGAGGAGGGCGAGTGGGTGCATCAGCCGCTGCGCTGCGAATTTTATTTGTTCACCACCTGAGAAGCACCACTACCTGACACCGCAAGGAGGCGGTTCCCATGGGATTCGCAAACGCATCGCAATCCGCCCTCGCGTACGTCAAAGAGACCGTCTTCGGCACGTTCCCCTCGACGCCGACCAATCTCTGGCTGCGCAACACCGGCAACACGCTGAACGAGCAACGGGCCGGCTTCACCTCCAACGAGCAGCGCACCGACGGCCAGCGGCCCTTCGTGCGGCACGGCATGCGCCGCGTCTCCGGCAACATCGATTTCGACCTCGCATACCTGGCCCTGAAAGACATCTTCCGCGCGGCCCTGCGGTACGGCACCGCCAACGGCTCGTTCACCAGCGACGCGGGCGTCGACACCGCCTTCGCGACGGGGAAGACGTTCACCCGCACATCCGGCTCGTTCATCACCAACGGTGCCCTGGTGAACATGAAAGTTCGGGTCACGGGGTCCGGCAGCAATGACGGCGTTTACACGATCAACACGGTCACCGCCCTCGTGATCACCGTGGATGAAACGGTGGCCACCGAAGCCGCCTCCGCCGACGTGAAAATGCAGGGCGAATTCTTCGACAACGGCACCACCGACGAGTCGTTCTCCATGGAGCGGCACTTCAGCGACCTCTCCACCCCCGAATACGATCAGTTCACCGGCATGGTGCCCATCGGCCTCTCCATCGCCGCCGCGGCCGATGCCATCGTCACCGGGCAGTTCGAGATCCTCGGCCGCGACATGACCGTGGCCACCACGGCCCTCGATGCCACCCCGGACGACGTGTCCGCCCTCGACCCCTGCACATCGTTCGATGGCACCGTGAAGGAAGGGGGGGCCGCCTCCACCATCCTCACCGCCTGCAACTTCAACATCGGCTGGGGATCGGCCGGAACGGAGGTCATCGGCGCCAACGTGATCCAGTCCGTCGAGCCCGGCTCCCTGGATGTCTCCGGCTCCCTGACCGCGTTTTTCCAGGATTTGATCATGCTCAACAAATTCATGAACGAGACCGAATCCGCCATCGAACTGGGCCTGCAGGACAGCGCCGGCAACGAGTTCAACATCCAGTTCCCGGCCGTGAAATACACGTCGGCCAACCGCGAACCCAGCGGCGACGGCCCCCTGCTGATGCCCATGGACTTCACCGCGTACATGGACGCCACCCTGCTCAAAACCGTCCTGGGCAACATGATCCCGGCCATCGCCGTCTGATCGGCGCCGGCGGTGATCATCTTGCCGGCACCGGAAAAATGACCGGCGCCGGGCAAACGACGCAACAACGACACAACCCCGGCTCAGCGGGGAAAGGAGTGAGATGAAAAGTGACATGCGCGAAACCAAGGCCCTTTCCGAAAAGGAGAAGGAGGGGATCTGGTTCGAAGTCTGCGACCGCAACGGCAAACCCCTGCCCGGCGTGTTCCTCCGCGTGGCCTCCATCGACAAGCCCGAGTACCAGGATGACCTGGAAAAGGCCATGCGCAACCGCGCCAACCGCCAGCAACGCATCGGCGGGATGCGCCGCAAACCCGATGTCCTGCCCTCGGTCGATGAGCAACGCCGCATGGAAAACGAGGCCCTGGCCAGACACATCATGATCGACTGGGATGGCGTCACCTTCGACGGTGGCAAGCCCCTGGAAGTCACGTTCGAGAACAAGATCGCGCTTCTGGAGGAATTGCCCCTGCTGCGGCTGGACGTGCTGGAATTTGCGGCGGATGTCGCGGCGTTCGAGGACGCCGAACTGGGAAACTCCAGGATTTCGCGGAACAACAATTCGCCATCGGCGGCAAGCGCGGAGAGCTCGAGTTCGTAGCCGGCAAGGGTCACATCGACCCGCGCACGGCGGCCGCCGCCCAGGCCCGCCTGGACGAGGCGGACGACGCGGATCTGTGGCCGGAAAACCGGGAGGCCTGGCGCGCGTGGATGGTGCTTTCCACCTCCCGGCCCGTGGGCATGGGCGTGGGCGCCATCCCGGTTTCCGAAATCCACGCCTGGTTCCAGATGGTGGGCCGCGCCTTCGACCGCCGGCTCTTCGCGAAAATCCAGGTGATCGACGGCATCTGGCTGGAAGATCACGCCCGCAAGGAAGCGGACAAAAACAGGGCCGGCAAAAACACCGCAGGGAAGCGCTGACATGGCCGAAATGCGAATCACGGGCGCCAAGGAAATCGAGGCGATCCTGCGCAAGCTGCCGGACAAAATCGGCCGGCGGGTGCTGAACGCGGCCCTGCGCACTGGCGCCAACGTGATCGCCAAGGAGGCCAGGCTTCGCGTTCCCGTGGACAACGGCGACCTGCGCGATTCCATCACGGTGCGCCAGGCCACCCGCGGCGTGTTCAAAGCGGGCCGCTTCCGCCGCATCGCGGTCGCCGGCCATGTGTTCGTGGCGTTCAAAAAACCCTTCTCCCGCATCTCCCACCTGATCGAATTCGGCACCGTCCATTCCCGGGCCCAGCCGTTTCTCGTCCCCGCCATGAAGGCCAAGGCGAAACTGGCCATCGACCGCATCGGCAAGAACCTGGGCCGGGCCGTCGAGCGCGAGGCGTTGAAACTGGTCGGCCAGCATCCCACCCGCCGCCGGCGGCGGAGGCGCTGACATGCCGACCGAAGCTGGTGGAATCAGCATCGACCTGGTGGCCGAAGTCGCCGGGTTTCGGCGGGACATGGGCAAGGCCGCCGACGCGGTCAAAAAGAATTCGCGCATCATGAACCGCGCCATGCGCTCCACCCAGCGGGCCATTGAATCCGCGAAACGCGCCGTGCTGGGCTTCGGCACGGCCATCGTCGCGGCGCTCGGTGTGCGCGCCATGGCCCGCGCCATCGCCGGAACCGCGCGGCTGGAAGACAACGTGCTGAAACTCTCCCGGCGCCTCGGGATCGCCGTGGAGCAGCTCTCCGCGCTGAAGTTCGCCGCCGAGCAGAACAACATCCAGTTCGCGACGCTGACCATGGCGCTCCAGCGCATGACCCGGCGCGTGGCCGAGGCCGCCTCCGGCACGGGGGAAGCCGTGAAAGCCCTGAAGGAGCTGGGGCTTTCCGCCTCGGAGCTGGTGAAACTCTCCCCCGACCAGGTGTTGAACCGCATCTCCGATGCCCTGGCCGGCGTGGGCACCCAGGCCGACCGCGTGCGCATCGCGTTCAAACTCTTCGACTCCGAGGGCGTCGCGCTGATTCAAATGCTGCAGCAGGGATCGGTCGAAATGAAGCGCCTGAAAGACGAAGCCCGGAGGCTGGGCATCGCCTTCGACGAGGAAGCGGCGAAGAAAGCAGAGAAATTCATCGAGGCCCAGGACAAATTCAACGCCTCGATGAGCGCCATGGTGCAAAACATCACGGATGCGGTGCTGCCCGCGCTCACCAAACTGATCAACAAATACAACGAGTTCACCAGCACCGTGAAACTGAGCAAGCTGGCCATCGACAAACTGGCCCTTGCAAAACTCGGCATGCAGATCAGCGACCTGGCCGGACAGGGGCGGTCAACATCTGAAGAACAGTTGATTGAAAACTTGATCGCCCGGTACGCCGCCCTGAAAAAGAGCATCGAGGCTGCGGAGCTGGCGGAGAAGCAACGGGCGGACGCAGCAGGCGGTGGCACGGGCGCTGGCGGCAGGTCGCTGACCCCACCTCCGGCCACCCCCGGGAAAACAAAAGAAGAGAAAGCTTTCCTGGCCTCCCTCGCACTGCAAAAGTTCATCGAATCGATTTTTGGCGCGACGGAGGTCATCGACGGTGTCGGTTCGGCGTTCGATGAACTGGCAACGAAGATCCCCTTGCTCGGCCAGCCCGGCCCCGGCGGCAATCCGCCGACAGGAGTGCCCCCTCGCCCGTCCCTGCCCTTCGGCTTCGGGCCGTCCGACGTGGCGCAGGGCATCGGCGAAGGCGCCGGCGGCGGCATGATCCAGGGCGTGATGGCCATGATCGGCCAACTCGTTCCGGCGTTGCAGGGATTCATGACGGTGGGCACGGGTCTCATCGGCGCGCTGATCGCGTTCGTGGTGACGTCGAAGACGTTCCAGCAATTCAACGACAAAATCCAGATCATCATCAAGTTGCTGCAGACGGTGCTGGAGCCGCTGAAACCGGTGCTGGACGAGATCGCGCTGATCATGCTGGGGCTGGGGAAGCTGATCGTCTTTTTCGTGAAACCCCTGGTGGAGCTGATCGCGCGCAACGTGCTGCCCGTGATTCAGATCGTGACCAAGGTGTTGCAGGCGATCCTCTCGGCGTTCGGGCTGAAGATCGACCAGGGCGACCTGGACCTGCTGGAGGGGCTGCAGGATCCCACGCCCGTCGTCCTGCGCCTGGACGTCGCCGAGGCCATGCAGGATCTCGATCGCGCCCAGGCGGCGCTGCTGCTCGCCAGCGACGACGTGGCCCGGGAGGCGGCGCGGCAGCAATTTCTCGCGGCGCGGGAAGCGGCCATCCTGGCCCAGCAGGCCGCGGCGGCCCAGCCCGATCCGATCGACATCTGGACCGGCGAGATCGATTTGGCCTTTTTGGAGTTTTGGGAAGATGTCAAAGCGGCCGCGAAGTGGATCCGGGACAAGCTGGTGGAAGCCGGCGATTACGTGAAGGAAAAGCTGATGGAGGCTGCCGATTACGCCAAAAGACAACTGAAGTCGGCCGCCGATTATCTCAAAGACCAGACGATGTCGGCCGCCGATTACCTGAAAACCCAGCTGGAGTCGGCTGCCGATAACCTCAAAACCCAGCTGGAGTCGGCTGCCAACTACGCCAAAAGACAACTGAAGTCGGC
>CAZRLL010000009.1:18407-25082 GCA_964600735.1 uncultured archaeon | reverse complement strand
AGTCGGCTGCCAACTACGCCAAAAGACAACTGAAGTCGGCCGCCGATTATCTCAGAAACCAGCTGGAGTCGGCCGCCAATTACGCCGATACCCAATTGAAGTCGGCCGCCGACTATCTCGAAAACCAGCTGAAGTCGGCAGCCGATTACTTCAAAACCCAAATGAAATCTTTAATCCGATGGATAAAAGACCGTCTGGGCTTTGGCGGTGGCGGTGGCGGCTTCGACATCAATCCGTTTGACCTGACGAACCCCGCGCTGGGCAGCAACATGACGGGCAGCGGGATCGACCCGGTGCTTGCGGCACTTTCGGCGCTGACCTCCCTGGCGCCCCCCGCGCCGGCGGGCGGGGGTGGGGGCGGCATGGTGGTGGTCGTGATGGATTCCGACGGCAATGTGACCAATTCCGGCGGCGAGGAGCTGCTGTCCCCGGAAAAGCTGGACGGGCTGAACGCGGCCATTTTCGAGCTGGAGCGGCGGGGCGATGTGGCGGCGGGGACGGTGATGCGGTGAAAGGTTGCCCCACCCCCAACCCCTCCCCACGTTGTGGAGAGGGGAGCACAGCGAGTGCGGCGGACGTTCTCCCCCTCTCCATGAAATGGGGAGGGGGCCGGGGGGTGGGGCGCCGTCATGCTCTTTGACGACGGGTCGACATCGATCACGCTGTTTCCCGAATCCGGGTTCGAGGTGATCGCGGAGGATTCGACACAGTTGGAGCGGGCCCACACGGGGAAGGTGATCGCGGCGGCCGCACCGGGCGGGAGGCCTCCCCAGCGCACGCGGCGGCTTTCCCTGGTGCGCACGACGGCGGAGCGGTCGGACTTGAAGACGTTTTTCGACACGAACGACGGCATCACTTTTCTGTTCACCGACGACGTGGGGCGCATCTGGGATTGCAAATGGCTGGGAGATTTCGACAGCGTGGAGCAGGCGCCGGCGACCGACGGCGATCACCATGTGCGCGTGCGGCTGCTGCTGGAGGGGGTGAATTCCGACGCCGGCCGGGAGGCCTGGGGCAACACCGACGCGAGCCAGATGGACGTCACCAAATCCGGGGGCTCGACGTTGTATTTTCCGCTGGCGTTCCGCCCGCCCTTCCCGCGCACGGATGTGGCCGCGGCATCGAAGATCCTGCACCGCACCGGGCTGGCCGTGGACGCCAGCCGCAACACCGCGCGGCGCACGCACCGGGTGGATTTCGCCAACCTGCCCCGGGCGTTCATCTCGGAGCTGGACGACTGGTTCGTGAACACGATCGCGGGGGCCACCCACCCCTTTTCCCTGGCCCACTTCCGCGAGACCACCACCAATTTCCGCTGGACGGGGGGCCTGCGCTTCACCATGCAGCCCGGCGGCAACTATTCGGGCGGGTTCGATCTGCTGGAGGAGATTTGATTGCCCCACCCCCCGACCCCCTCCCCACTGCGTGGAGAGGGGGGGGAACCGCACCACGACGGAGGATGAAACCATGCCAATCACGAGACCGCAGTTCACCGTGCGCACCACCGACGGCCGAAATTTCGACGCCAATATCCTCGTCATCGGCTCGGACAAAAGGGTCACGTTCTTTTGTTCGGGAACCGTCGAAATAATCGACGTTGCCGAAATCGCATCGATCGACTTCGGCAAGGACGGGGCCACGTGGTGTCCACATTGCGATCAGCCGTTGGTCACCGAAATCAAATCGCCAGACGGAGGATGACGATGATCAAGGGATTGATTTGGGCCGTGATCGTGATGTCGCCGACGGTGACGGCACTGGATTCATTGGCGGGTGCTTGCCAGCGGGACGGCGGGAAATTGCAGATTTACCAGATGCCGTTGGAGATTCAAAACGCCCGTCTGGTGCGCCCCTTCGTCTGGTGCGTGCGGGATGACGAGCAGCCCGAAAAGCATCCGGCATGACCCCCACTGACCCGATGTGACCAGCCATGGCGAGCACTGAAAAATTGGTGATGGACTGGGGGGGGATGGCGTTGGCCACGGAGCGGGTGAAATCGTTCGTCCTCACCCTCGACAACGGGGTGGATGCCTCCGCCCACGCGGATTTTTCCAGCCAGCGCCTCAGCTACCTGGAGACGCTGCACGCGCTGACCCATGTGGCGGCCGAGATCGTGGAGGTGTTCGCGGGGGTCACCACGGAGGCGGCGTTCGATGCGCTGAACACCGGCGCCGGCGCTCCCGTGCTCGTGCTGCACATGACCATCGCCGACCTGGTGAACGGGGGGAACAACGAATACTGGTGGTCCGATCAGGTGCTGGCCAACGTGCAAACGCTTTTCCAGAAGGCGCTGTTCACGGGGCACATCGACACGTGGCGGCACAACCTGAACCGGTTCTTCCTTTCGCTTTCCGGCACGGAGCGGGGCGACAACAAGGAGATCCCCGAAAAGCGGGTGACCCTCTCCACGTGGCCGGCGAGCCGCCCGGCGGACGAGGGCAAGCCCTTCCCGGAAGTCTGGGGCACGCCCGGCGCCACCATCGATTCGGACAAGATCGCCGACGGCATCGGTGCCGTGCCGGCCGTGCTGGTGGATCGCGCCACCCTGAAATATCTGGTGGCCGGCCACGCCCTTGCCAAGATCGCGGGGGTCACGTCGGGCTCGGTGACCGTTTGGTGCAAGATCCCCGGATTCTCCGACGGCCTGGGGTACATCGCAAATTGCACGTTCGATCTGTCGGACACCGACGACGAGGGCACCGCGGTGACCACGCTGACCCTGCCCACCATCGTGCTGGCGCGGGTCTTCATCCCCACCGTGGCCGAGGGCAGCTATTTCACGAACACGGCGGCATCCCCGGAAAATGCGGCGGGGCGGGACGCCGCCACCGAGGCCACCGTCGACGCGGGGGAGATCCTGCAGATGGCCGTGGGCCATTCCCTCGATCGATCCGAGGCCATCCTGCGGGTGTGGATCGCGGCGTCGAAGGCGGACTCGGATCTGCGGGTGCGCTGGACGGGGCCGCAGTCGACGATTCTCAGCGACGGGGCGGGTACCATCAACATCGATTCGGCGAGCGGATGGGATCCGACGGGCGAGGTGCACACCGTCGCCGGCGGCGTGGAAAGTTATTCGGCCATCACGGAGATCAGCGCCACCGAATGGCAGCTCACCGTGTCCGCCCATTCATCGGGGGCCACGGGCAACGCGACCATGGTGGGGGCCTGGCAGACCCTCTCCACGTCGGAGGTGGAGGTCAGCGACGACCGGGACTGGACCCAGGGCAATTTCCATTTCTTCGAGTTGGAGCTCGAGAACACCCACGGATCGAACTCGCACAACATCGGGCACCTGGGTTTCCGGGTGGAGCTGGAAATCCGCGGGTACCCGGAGGTCTTCGTGCCCTGCGACGGGGTGGCGGTCACGTTCCGCTCGGTGGCCTTCGGCGCCTCCCGCAACCCCGCGCTGATCATCGAGGATCTGCACACGCGGGTGCTGGGGTTCGCCGAGGCGCGCATCGGCACCACGTTCGACGCGGCCATCACCCTGCTGGCGGGGTGGAAATTCGACCTGTCCGTCGCCCGGCCCCTGGACTCCGGACGGCTGCTGAAGGATCTGCTGCGGCAGTCGAAGGCCTTCACCTGGCGCGACGCCGACGACGTGGTGCAGATCGGCATTTTCCGGCTGGACGACATTTCCGATCAGACCATCGTCTCGACCACCGACATGATCAACCCGAAGGGGGACGACTTCGAAGTGTCGTGGACGCCGCCGGAGGAGGTGAAGAATCGCATCTGGCTGAAATGGGGGCCCAACCTGTTCGACGGCGGGTACTCGCACGAATACCACATCACCGAGGACAGCAGCCGGCCCGTCGACACGGCGCGGGAGGCGGCAGCAGCAGCGAGCCAGTCGACGTTCGGCATCACCGGCACGCTCGTTTTCGAGGCGCCCCACGTGCAGGACGCCGACACCGCCCTCGAGCTGCTGCAATTTTTGTTTGATTTCCAATCGGTGCGGCGCCGGCGGCTGAGTTTCACCGTGCCCCGCCACGTGGTGGTGGCCGCGGGCGCCATCATTGCGGTGACCCATCCCCTGCTCGCGGGCAACGAGAACTTCATCATCGACAAGCTGACCCGCCGCGGCAACCGGGTGAAAATCGGTTGCCTCTCCATCGCGCTGGAAGGCCAGTACGAGGACGCCGTGGGGTTCGAGGTCACCGCCAGCACGCGCACCACGTTCGGCTGGGGCAGCCCCGAATACTGGGATGCCTGGGAAGAAACCGGCGTGGAGACCACCAGCTCGGTGACCGGCCGCGTGGTCGACTACGGCCTGGCCCATTTCGCCGAGCGGTTTTTCGCCGACACATCGGAAAAGGCCACCCACGGCGGGGCGGGATCGGCCGGCGAGCCCCTGTACCCGTCGCGGCTGAAGCTGGTTTCCCAGACCGGAACCCGGGTGGCGCTGCAGGCCGCCAGCCGATCGGGCGCCGTGGTCACCTGGAAGTTCGCGGTGACCAACGTCTCCGGCGGCAACCAGACGATCCGCGAGCTGGGCATCTTCTCGGCCTCATCCGGAAACAACATGCTGGGGCGCATCGTGCTGGCATCCGACTTCACCCTGGCCGATGACAAGACGATGCTGATCACTTTGGTGATCACCACCAAACGCCCGACGGTGCGCTCGTCCATGACCGACTACGGGCTCGACCTGATGGCCAACCGCATGTTCGAGGACACTGCCGAGAAGCCGACGCACCTGGCCATCGGCGACGACAACACCGCCGAGAACGCGGCGGACGTGGCCCTGGGCAACCAGATTTCCACGCGCTCGGCCTTCGGCACAGGATTCCCGCTGCATTCCGGGCTGTCGTCCCTGTTCAACGCCGGCTTCGCCTCCGGCACTCACGGCAACAAAACCGTGAAGGAGGTGGGCATTTTCACGCACACCAGCGACCCCACCGCGATCGCGCGCAAGGTCATCGACAACGAGGTGGTGCTGGGCGCCACCGATGGTTTCACGGGCTCGCACCGCCTGACCGCGGCGCATTTCACCTGATCGGGCCTCACCCCCCTGCCCTCTCTCCTGGAGGAGAGGGGGCGTGACGAAGGAACGGCATGGCGTACACGAAAAAAACGGTGCCCCTCGGGCCGGCCACGGATGGCACGGACGATCTTTCCACCCAGGGCACGATCGGTGCGCGGGTGGATGCCGGCGACCTGGACAGCGACCACAAGCTCCCCGCCCGCTCCCGCGACCAGGGGGCCAGCGAGGGAGCGGATATTCAGATCGACGTGGGTCTGGATGCTTCCGACTATTTCAAGGCCGACCGCGATTGGCTGATGTGGCGGAACGTCCTGGTGAACGGGAATTTCGACCACGCCCAGCGGGGCGCCAGCGGCAGCGCGGTGTTCACGGCCGCATCGTTGTGGGCCAACTCCGACGACACGTACCTGCTCGACCAGTGGCTGCTGCTGAGTGACGGCAACGACCGGGTGGATGTTTCCCAGGTCACCGATGCGCCGCAGGGATCGGCGCTCTCCGTGAAGTTCGAGGCGGAGACGCTGACGGCCGCGCCCAACTCCGAGAAATTCGGGTTCTGTCAACCCATCCCGGCATCCGTCGCCAAGAAGCTGGCGGGGAAAAAGGTTTCACTCAGTTTCTGGGCCAAGACCCAGAGCGGGGAGGTGGAAAACCTGCGGGCGGTGATCCTGGCCTGGAACTCCACGGCGGACGCCATCACATCGGACGTGGTGAGCGCCTGGAACGCCGAGGGCAGCGACCCCACCTGGGCCACCAACTGGACGGCGGAAAACACCCCGGCCGACCTGGTGCTGACCAACTCCTGGAAGCAGTTCACCATCGAAAACGTGAATCTGGACACGGCATCGCTGGCCAACCTGGCGGTGTTCATCTGGGTGGACGACACCGATCTCGCCGCCGATGACGTGTTCTGGATCGCCCAGGCTGGGCTCGTGGTGGGCCCGAAGGCCGGCGAGTTCCAGGATCGGCCCGATGTCGACGAGCTGGCCCGGTGCCAGCGGCATTTCTTCAAAACATTCAATCAGAATGTGGCGCCTGCGGAGAATACTGAAAACTCGGCGGGAACCGTATTTGCAACATCAGCAGGAACCGCCGCCAACTCTATCAATGTTTCGGGTGTTTACGCGGTTCGGATGCATGCGGCTCCAAGTGTTGTGACCTATGACCCCTGGTTTTCAGGGAGTGGCTGGTCGGACGGGTTTGCCAATAAAGTGGCGGCTGCCTCCACCCTGGGCGACAGGAGCTGCCGTTTACGCAACATAGGCACGATCTCTGACGGGGTCATGCACAACATCCATTTCACGGCGGAGGCGGTGCTTTGACCATGTATCGAGCAAAAACCGATGGCTGCGTGATCCGCCTTTCCGACGGCGCTTCGATCCCGCCCGACGAGCGCAACCGGGATTGGCGCAAATACCTGGCCTGGCAGGCGGGGGGCAACACGCCCCAGCCCGCCGAACCCGAGCCCATTCCGCCACCGCCCGAGCCCACCGTCCGCGAGCTCTTCGAGGCGCTGGCGGCCAAGGACAAAGGAGATTCCACGCAATGGCAGGAAATCGCGAGGCGGCTGGACATCAGCCTGTGACCGCATTCGAGCGCGCCCTGGCCCACACCCTGGGCATCGAGGGCGGCTTCTCGAATGACCCCACCGACCGGGGCGGCCCCACCAACTGGGGCATCACCGAGGCCGT
>CAZRLL010000009.1:17162-18307 GCA_964600735.1 uncultured archaeon | reverse complement strand
ATGCGGGACTTCGCCAAGGACGACGCCGAGCGGATTTTGCGGATCAAATACTGGAACCACCGGCGCATGCCGTTGCAGCCGATCGCCCGCTGGCACGAGCCCGTGGCTCTGGAACTGTTCGACACCGCCGTGAACATGGGGGTGGAGACGTCCGCCCGCTTCCTGCAGAAGGCGCTGAACGCGCTCAACCGCAACGCCACGCTCTTCCCGGATCTGAAAGTGGACGGATGGGCCGGCGCCCTGACCCGCGGAGGCCTGCGCAAGCTGCGCAAGCCCATCGACCGGAGCGTGCTGCTGCAAATGCTGAACTCGCAGCAGGGCTCGCGATACATGGCAATCATGGCTCGCTATCCCGACCAGGAGGAATACGCCCGCGGGTGGTTCTACAATCGGGTGGCGCTGTGACCGATTTTCTGGGTGCCCTGGCGGGGGAACCGCTCTACCTGGTGATGGGGCTCTCCATTTCGGCCCTGCTGTCCCTGCTGAAATACCGGCATGACCAGCGGGCAGGAAACGGAGATCTCCGCAGACTGATCGCGTGGGGCATCATGGTGGCCGGTCTCGGCACGCCCTGCGTGATCCTGATCGCACGAGAAATCGTGCCCCTGTTCACGAGGTGAAACATGGATGTGAAACCGAAATCTCTCTGGGAATGGGCCATGTGGGCGATCCTGGCCGGCATCGTGGCCACGACCATCTTCCCCAATCTCGCCGAAACCCTCATGCAAATCACAGGAGGATAGCCATGTGGAGAATTCTGTTCGGAGACTCGTACGGGAGCGCTCGCTCGAAGGGCCTGCTGCAATCCAAAACATTCTACGGCGTGGTCGTCGTCGCGGTGGCGTGGGGATTCAAATCAATGGGCCTCGAGGTCGCCGACCCCGCCATCCAGGCCACCGCCGAAAACGTGATCGCGCTCCTCGGCGCCGCCCTGGCGATTTACGGTCGGGTGAAAGCCGAAACCAAGATCGGTTGAACGCGGCGGGCTTGTTGTTTTTCCAAAATTGAAGCGGTCGAAAAACAACAAGCGGAACTTTTTCACGCGAAAACGACGGCAAACGGAACTAGCATGGCCCCGCGACTGAACCCACCCCACTCCCTGCCCCTCACCCTCCGGCGCCGGCGGCGGCGGACTGACGCACCCG
>CAZRLL010000009.1:11926-17062 GCA_964600735.1 uncultured archaeon | reverse complement strand
CCGGCGCCGGCGGCGGCGGACTGACGCACCCGCCGCCACCATCTCACTCCGACGCCGGAGGGCCCCGCCTTCGTGGCTGCCCCCGCTGGAATGGCCCATTCCGTCCCCGTCCCGCCAATCCGACGGCACTTTCCCACCCCATCGAACCCCGAGGCACCCCCCAAATTGTTTGCACTACGTTTGCAATCCAGGCATCAAATACCGCTGTTTACACTTGTTTGCAAAATAAATCTTCACTCGGAAATCTATCCAACCCGCTGATATGACAGCACGTCCGGGGAGACTCGAACTCCCGACCGATGGATTAGAAATCCTTTAGAATGTGTCAATATCGTTTGTATTATCAATTGACTAAGAGCGCCGCGGGAAATTGTTTGCTGTACGTTTGCAGTTTGAGCGGGGGATTTTCGCTCAACAGGTTGACCGCCTGGCGCTTTTCGTGGTCGGGGTCTCCCATGTAGGCTTCGGTGACCTGGGGGATCGCGTGGCCGAGGAGGAGCGCGATGGCATGGGCATCGACGCCCAAGGTGCGGAGGTGGGTGGCATAAAAGGCCCTGAATCCGTGCGCCGGTTTGACGCCGCTGCCGATGCCCAGGCGATGGTGGTAGCGGGAAAACGCCTGGGTGATGGAGTACCGGTCGCGCAAGCCGGGGAGGCCTTCGCCGTCGTCGAGGAGGTGCCGCTCCTCTGGATATTCAGTCCATTGTTCCCGCCAGTAATCGAGGAGCCAGGTGGGGAGGGGAATGGTTTTCTCGCGGCGCTCCTTGGGTGCGAAATCGTCCCGGATGGGCACCCGGAAGAGTTGGTGTTGGAAGTCGATCTGCTCCCGTGCGGCGGATGCGATTTCGCCCAGCCGGCAACCGGTGCCCAGTGCATGGATCATGAACCGCTGATGCAGCAGCCGGAAGCGGCGTTTATCGACGGGGCCGGTGGCGATGCGCCCGGTGATGTGATCGAAGAGCCGTTGGGCGTCGGCGCCGGGCAGGACACCGGGCAGCCGTTTGGGTTCGCGGATCATGCGGATGCGCGGGACGCGGCCGATCTCGCCGCGATCCTCGGCCCAGTGGAGAAATGCACGCAGATTTCGCAGGTGCCGGTTGATTGAGGCGGGGGCGATATCTTTGCCGAGGCCGGCGACATACCGGTCGATGCGGCGCAGGGAAAAGTCCCTCATGGCATGGTTGCCGACGGTGGTCAGGTAGCGGCCGGCGGTGGCTTCGTAGTCGCGCATCGTGATGGCCGCAAGGGAGATCCTGCCGCTGGCGATCCATTCATCCAGCAGCGTTTTCACGTCCGGGCCCGCCTCCTTTTGCTCGTGTTTTTGCAGCAATTTCAACCGGGTTGCGCGGTACCGCCGTTTGAGCAGGCGGCCGCGGGCGCGGCTGGCGCGATCCGATTTGTCGCGGGAGGTACCGTCGGCGAGCAATCCGGCCTCGTCGAAGGTCGCGATGCGGCGGAAGAACCGTTTGCCGCCGATGTAGAAAACGCCCTGCACGATGCGGCGGCTGGTGTTGCGGTGGTATCGATTGCGCTGGAAATCGCCGGGGGTCATGGTTCAGCACCAGTTGGGTTTGCGTCCGTTGGGCGTGCGGCCGAGCCCTTCCCGCACCAGGAGCAGGCCCAGGTTGCGGGTGCCGGCCCAGATTTCGGCCTGGTACCGGTCGCCGCGGCCCCGGGAGGGGGCCATCCATTTGAGCCGGATCTTGCGCGCGCGGGAGAGCACGCCGGCGATCCAGTCGCGGGCTTTCACGGCCAGCCGGCCCTCCGCCGGGCACCGGGCGCGGCTGCCGATTTCCGGCGCGTTGACGTTCCGCAGCCGCACCTTGACGATCTCACCCAACATGGCCCGGGCCGCACCCGTCAGCCGAAACGTGCACGTGTCGCCGTCGTAGCAGGAGACGAAGACCACGCCCTCGATGGTGGGCACCTCACCGGCCCCGACATTGCCCAGCAACAGCGCGAAAATCAACCCCCCCGCAACGGTCAGCTTCATGGCTCCTCCTTGGAATGGGGCGTGTCTCCCAATCCACGTATCACAACCGAACACAGGTGGCAACGGGTGTTCGCCCAAGTTGCCAAAATGCGCATCGTTCCCTCCCGTTCAGTTGGGTTTGCCGGATTTCAGCGTTGCGTCCAGTTCGGCCAGGGGATCGATGGGCTCGGCGGGCTCGTTCAGCAGCGCATCCAGCTCGCGGGTGTCCGGTGCGGTCGGCGGCGCGGGGGCGGCCACGGGTGCGGGCGGTTTGGCGGGCGGCGCGAACGTCGACCCGCAGTGCTTGCAGATTTTCGCGTCGGGCTGCACCCATTCCGCGCACTGGGGGCACTTTTTCCGGTCGGCGGGTGCTGGTGCCGGCGCTGCCTCGGCAGGCAGGCCCGGGTCGGTGAGCGACCAGACCAGCGCGGCGACCCAGCCCAGCAGAGACCAGCCGAGAAACAGGTTCACGGCACAGATCGCATTGCGGTTGCCGTGGCCGCGGGAGATGGCCACGAAGGTCGGAATGAAATAAAAAGCGAGGGTGGCGAAGAACAGGAGCGTGGTGGTGCCGGCTTCCTGGTTCTGGGCAAACGCACCGGCAACCGCGACGATCACGACGGCGAGCAAGGCGATCTTGAAATGGATGCGCATGGTTCCCTCCTTTCCTGGTTTTTTTACTTGACGGCCAGATTTATTCGGGCAACAGTTGTTCACCTAAAAATTGCATGGGGTGAACATGGACATCGGGCGCAAATTCGCTGACATCAACGAGGTTTTGCTTTGGCACCGCGTTTCGGAGCGGAAGCGGCGCCTGGTGTTTTTGCTGTTGGCGGACGATCCTCCGGCGGTGCGCCCAAAATTGTGCGCCGCAGATCCTTGCGATCCTCCCCGTCCATCGCGGCCCAGGCGGCGGCCAACTCGGGATCGCCGTCAAATGGTGTTGCCGGGCTTTCCGGAGTGACCGGCCCCGGGTCGTTGAGCAGCCCGGGTTGCGGCTCCGATCCCCCACCCGGCCGGCGGCGGGCCATTTCATCCAGCAATTCGCCAGCGTGCTTGCGCCAGGCGTCGCGATCCTTTTCCAGACTGAGCGCTTCCCGCTTCCACATGGCCGCCTGGTGAACGGGGTCGGTGTCGTCGTCGAGGGGTTCCGCGGCGGCAGCGCCGGAAAACATGGGGCCTTCGCCGGTCATCAGCCAGGTCGGGGAGGCACCAGAAAATTCGCAAATTAGAACCAATTGTTCGAAACTCGGAAGCCCTTTGCCAGTAACCCATCGGCTGAAAACATTGGCTTTCACCCCAGACGCCTTGATCAGACGCGCATCCGCGCCACCATATTTCTCATCGACCAACGCTCGCAGCCGATTCGCGAATTCGGTTCGATTTTTCAAATTATTGCTTGACACCATCTAAAAACTCGAATACGTTCACTCCACATTGACCCACAACGACCCACAACGGACTGGAAAGAGATGACCGAGACCCACCAGCCTATCGAAGTTAAGGTGAAAGTTCCACCGGATCGCGTGCCGACGTTCAACGCATTCCTGGCATCGCAAAACCGGGGGTCGCGGCGTGACGGCGCGTCGTACTTGTTCCTGCTGGGATTGAAGACGTGGGGCGACGGCAACGCGCCCGAGATGGACGTGCGGGCGGCAACGGCGCCCCACTCCGCGCCTCACCCCCCGGCCCCCTCTCCTGGAGGAGATGGGGGGGACGGCGGCGGCGGGGAGGGGGTGCGGTCATGAAACAAGGAACGATCATTCCGCCGGTGAAGCGTGTTCCGTGTCCGGCCTGCGGCATGGACGGGGCGCAGATGATCGGCTGCGGCGACCAGGAAGGGGCGATCGCCATTCAATGTTTTACAGGCAAGTATTTTGGTGGCTGCGGCCATGTCGGGCCAGGCGTCGAGCCGGGCGAAGGCGGGAACGTCTTCGGCGACTTCAACCTTGCCGACGAACGCTGGAACGAGGCTGCGCAACATGCGCCTCACCCCCCGGCCCCCTCTCCTGGAGGAGATGGGGGGAACGGCGGCGACGGCGGGGCGGCGCGTGATGGCTGATGCCATGACCGGGCTGGCCTGGGTGGTGCTGGTGACAAACGGGATTTCCGTGGTGGCGCTGCTCGGACTGGCGTTTTGGGCTCGGTTCCGTGAGGGACCCGGATCGAACATCGCTGCGGCCACGCTGGGCATGTTTTCTTTCCTGTCCGCTTTGCTGGCGGTGATGGTGATTTTCGGATGAGCGCGCCGGGCTGACGGTCGGAACGCAGCTTGAATCAACCTCAAGGAAGAGGCTTCCCGATCGATCGGGCCGGCGCTGCTTTTTTTTGGCGGGGGCGGGCAGCAAGATGGATGGACTTTTAGTCGGGGCCATCCCAACCCTGCCCTGCCCCTGGCAACGACGCCACAAGATTCAATCGCGAGGAAATTATGAAGCACTCGGACGCCCATGAACTGAACGAGACCCTGCTGGCGATGGCGAAAGCGATGCCGGGGGGCATGGCGCAGGTGGCGGGCGATCTGGACGTGACGCTGGCCACGCTGCGCACGGAAATCTCCAATCTGGCGTCGCCGGAGGGGGCCATCACGCGCAACAAGCTGGGGGCGGCGCGGCTGATCGAATTCATGGACGAGTGCGGCCCGCTGCCGGTGCTGGAATGGATGGCGCGGCGCTGGCTGCTGGATGGCATCCCCGCGGCCGCCCAGGTTCCCGGCGAGCCGTTGCACGTGCTGATGACCCGCATTGCCGAGAAGGCGGGCGACGTGGCCCAGGCGTTGCGGGAAGGCACCGCGCCGGGCAGTCCGGGGGGACGGCGGCTGGTGGGCGAGGAACGGCCTCGGCTGATGGGGGAGATCGACGGGTTGAAAACGGTGCTGGCGCTGATGGTGCTGGCCACCGGCGCCGAGCCGGACGTCGTGGTGCATCTGGCGGAGCGGGCGGCGCGGAAGAAGTGATGGGAACGGTGCCCCACCCCCGCCCTTCGGGCACCCCCTCCCCACGTTGTGGAGAGGGGGAGAAGGGCAACCGCGTTGTGGTGCGGGAAAGAACACCCCAGAACCGGCCCCTTTCTGTGCACGGAGAGGGGCCGGATGACAAATTCCCGGGGCCGCGACGAGACGGGCGTTCGACGACGGATTTTCACGGAGGAAAGGCAATGGACAC
>CAZRLL010000009.1:4272-11826 GCA_964600735.1 uncultured archaeon | reverse complement strand
CGCGACGAGACGGGCGTTCGACGACGGATTTTCACGGAGGAAAGGCAATGGACACCCTGATTCTTTGGTTTTTCCTGGGGGCGGAAGTCGTGTCGGTGGTGACCGGACTGGTGCTGGGCGGATTTTTCATGGCCGTGGGCGCGTTCCTGGTGGTCGCGTTTTTCCACGTGTGCGTCATTCTCCGACGCATGCGCCTGGCTGGGGAGGGGTGAGGTGGTGGCCACGGCTCCCCGACAAATCACCGCTTTCGACATGGGTTCGTCGGCGTTGATCAGCAAATGCGGGCGGTACCGGTATTTTTTGACCCGGGGCTGGGGCGACGGCGGGGAATGCACGTTCATCATGCTGAATCCGAGCGTGGCGGATGCGGAGGAGGACGACCCGACCATCCGGCGCTGCATCGGATTCGCGCGGAGGTCGGGGTACGGGTCGCTGCGGGTGGTGAATCTGTTCGCGTTGCGGGCTACCAAGCCGGACGAATTGCGGCTGGCGGACGACCCCGTCGGGCCGTCGAACGACGAGCACATCGTCACTGCGCTGGGTGCGGATCTGGTCATCGCGGCCTGGGGGGCGCATGGAGGGCTCCATGGAAGGGACCAACAGGTGATCGATATTTTCAAATTCGTGATGCGGGCCAACCCGAAATTCACCGTCCATTGTCTGGGTCACACTCAGAGCGGCCAACCCAAGCACCCGCTTTATTTGGCCAAGAACTCGCCCCTCAAAGTTTTTTGGACGGCTGGGAGCGGGAATCGCATGGCTGGGGATGGGTGAGGAAAAATGTTGCACACACAGATTTTCAGGTGGTGGCGATTCTACGTAGCCGTAAATCCAGAACAGGCCCTTGCCGTGGTCCTTTGCCCGGACGGTGTGTTCATCCAAATTTACCGTTGGTCAGTGGGTTTCCGGTGGTGGGGCTATCGAAAGTTGATCCGCCCACCCAAGGGCGGGGCGGTGCCGGCATGATCGAGGAGCCAATGGACACGCGGCGGGGAAATCAGTTGGCCCATGCCATTTCGCGGCTGGAGTCGCGGCATGGCATCCGCTCGGGGCCCGCGGGCGTCGAGGAACTGGTGCGGGACATCGAAGGGGGCCGCGCGGCGCTGCTGCGGTCGAATCCTTTCTGGCAGTGGTGGCGGGTCGTGCACTGGTCGGGCTGCGTGCTGGTGGTCTGTTTTGACCGCCGCACGCGGATGATCACCACGGTGCTGTCGCCGGAGATGGGCACCGACATTTCGCCGCACCGGGGCAGCGCGTCGCACGACGTCTGGACGTCCGAGCGGGAGACGTCTTTGCGGGAGCGGGTGGCGTGAGCACGGCGAGCCCCACCCCCCGGCCCCCTCCCCATTTCATGGAGAGGGGGGGAAACGGCGACGGCAACGGTCACTGCCCTGCTTGCGGGACGTCTTTGCCGGCGGAGCGGGACGGGGAGGTGGTGTTGCCCCCCGATTTCGGGATCGCCGAGCTGGGGCGGAAATTCGACGAGATGCAGCGGGGGAACGACGAGCTGACGCGGCAGGTGAAGAAGGCCATGCCGGAGGTGACGCGTTTGAATTTGAATCAGGAGGCCCGGGACTTCGAGAAGCGGGCGGAGGAACTGGCCGACGCCGAGGTGGCGGCCTGGAATGAGGAGTGAAGGTGCCCCACCCCCCGGCCCCCTCCCCACGATGTGGAGAGGGGGGGGAACCCCGAACCCCGAACCCCGAACACTGAACCCGACAGCGGAGAGGGGGGGGAACGGCCACTGCCACCGCGGCGGCACATTCTGGAGCAGACATGGAAATCAAAGCGCGGATGGTCACGGACGAGGATGAAATCGTTGGGGATGTTTCTTTTCTGCAAGACACCCAGGGCAAATCGTTTCTGGTGAGCGTCAGCCATGCCGAGGACAATCCCAGCATCGTGAAACGATTCACGAACTTCGAAGCGGCCATCGCCTGCGTCAAGCGGGAACGGCCGGAACTGAAAATCGAACCGGTTGATCCGAGCGAATGTTGGCCGCCAGCAGGGCCTGTTCTGGACGCGGATCGCACTGCGTGAGAACGGCTGCCGCGGTGGCGGCGGCATCAACTGGAGCCATGGATGGACCCGGTGAAGTTTCCGAAAGTCGAGATCCGCTGCACCGAGGGTGAAGCACTCTCTCCGGAGAATGCCGAGGTTTGGATCGACGGCCAGCGGTTCGGCGGGGTCACCCGCATCGCATTCGAGATCGATGCAGGAGAAATCGCGCGGCTTCATTTGGACGTTTTCGGGAAACTGGAGATTTCGGCGGGGCTGGTGGAACTGACGATCACCAAACGGTTGGACGGTTTCGGGAAACTGGAGATTTCGGTTGGGGTGGTGGAACTGACGATCACCAATCTGCCGCCGCCGGCGCCGGCGGAAACGGCCGGGGGCTGACTCGGCATCGGCGGCACATTCTGGAGCGGTTTGGCCCAGTGGTGTCTGGAGCGCGCATCCAGCCATGCGGAAGACGCCAGGACGGCGCGTGTTCGGTGAGCCCCGCATCGTCTTTGCTCCACTGGGCCGATTTTTTTACAGGAGACATGGATGGACCCGGTGAAGTTTCCGAAAGTCGAGATCCGCTGCACCGAGGGTGAAGCACTCTCTCCGGAGAATGCCGAGGTTTGGATCGACGGCCAGCGGTTCGGCGGGGTCACCCGCATCGCATTCGAGATCGATGCAGGAGAAATCGCGCGGCTTCATTTGGACGTTTTCGGGAAACTGCAGATTTCGGCGGGGCTGGTGGAACTGACGATCACCCATCTGCCGCCGCCGGCGCCAGCAAAAACGGGCGGGGGCTGACTCGGCAACGGCGGCACATTTTGGAGCCATGGATGGCGCGCATTCGGACGGTGAAGCCTGGGTTTTTCCGGCACCACGGGTTGTTTTTGGCGGAGCTGGAAGCGGGTCTGCCGCTGCGCGTGGCGTTCGCTGGGTTGTTCACCGTGGCCGACCGGGAGGGGCTCTTTCGCTGGCGGCCGGCGGAACTGAAACTGGACTGCCTGCCCCACGACAACGTCGATTTTTCCGAAGTGCTCGATCACTTGAAAAGGCATGGTTTCATCGCGCGGTTCTGCGGAAGCACGTGCACGCACGGGCGCGCCCCGGTGGAGGAGGGGGCATGCACGGGCGAGTACGGGTTCATCCCGGGCTTTCCCGTGCATCAGAGGGTCGGCCACCGCGAAGCCGCCAGCAGCTTGCCTCCGCCGCCCGAGCATGCGCGCGCACGGGAATTTCCCGGCGCTGCCCGGGCACGCCCGGGCGTGCCCGGGGGGAAGGGAAGGGAAGGGGAAGGGAAGGGAAGGGAAGGGGAAGGGAAGGGAAGGGAAGGAGGTCCCGTTCGTGGGCCCGGGATTTCGGAGGGGGATGATTTGGATCGAACCACGGAGCCCCACCCCCCGACCCCCTCCCCACTCCGTGGAGAGGGGGGGAACCACAACCGCGACGGCTCCAGCGGCGGTGGTGAACCGATCGACGTGTCGGCGGGGGCGCATTCCGGCCTTCCTGGCGACCCCTCCGGCACGTTTCCTCCGGCCGACCCCGCGGAGCCGTGCGCAGCTTGCGCCATGGCGTTTCACACGCTGGGGTTTTGCCGGTTTTGGCACGCTTGGCCCGAGCGGCGGCGCACGGGCAACGGCTCGGCCTGGACGGAATGGTGCGCCCAGGAGTGCGAGGCCATCGCCGGGGAGGTCTTGGCCGCGGTGGAAGCTCACGCGGTGGGTCACCCGGACTGGCTGAAAAACGGCGGGGAGTTCATCCCGAAGCCGGCCAACTGGCTGCACGACCGCTGCTGGCTGGACACGGTGCCCGCCGACTTGCCGGATGCCGTGTCCCCCAACGGCGGGGCGGGGCGGGGGGACAGCCTGGATGACATTCTTGCGGAGGGGGGGTGATCGAAATGGAAGAGACGGATTGGACGGCGGAGGTGAAACGGATTTCCCCACCGCAAAAGGGGAGCTGGTTCGAGCGGTCGGTGCGGGAGGGCGTGGTCGGAATGGCGTCCCTGGGGCTGGAGCGGACGCCGTGGAACGACAATCTGCGGCGCACGATCGCCACCTGGGCCGAGGTGCTGTGGGCCACCACGGACATCGAATGGCGCAAGGATCACGAGCCGGCCATGCGGCGGGCGTTCCTGGATCTGTGGCTTTCCCGCAAGACGTGGCCGCGGCCCAGCGATTTCCTGGTGGCGTTCGACATGGAGCGGGACGATCAGCCGCTGGCGGCGCCGCCGGTGCACAAAAACCGGCCACGGGACGAACGGGTTGTGCTGTCCCTGCCCGAGGTGGTGGACGACGAGCCCGACGAGGAGGCGTTGCGCAAGACGGCCGCGGCGCGGCGGAAGTGTCTGGATCTGCTGGACAGCGCCAGCGAGTTTTCCCTGGCGCTGCGGGGGGTGCTGGACGGCAACGGCGCCCCACCCCGCCCTTCGGGCACCCCTCCCCACTCCGTGGAGAGGGGAACTGCGACGGCGACGGCAACGGCAACTGCAACGGCGGAGGAGTGAGTGATCATGGAACCGGAGGGCGCTTGAATGGGTTGGCTCTGTTTGCCGGAGTTGGAGGCCTCGAAATCGGGCTGCGCGAGTGGGTCGAACCCATCTGCTACGTCGAAAACGATCCCCATGCAATTGCGCTTCTGCATGGGTGGATTGGCTCGGGGGAGCTCCCGTGGGGGGAATTCTGGGACGACATCCGGTCTTTCGACGGGCGACCCTGGCGTGGATCGGTGGATATCGTCACGGCGGGCTTCCCGTGCCAGGACCTCTCGCTTGCGGGACGCGGGGCGGGCATGGCGGGCCAGCGCTCCAGCCTTTTCTTCGAGGTCACGCGGGTGGCCGAGGAAGCGCGACCCGCGTTCATATTCCTTGAAAACGTCCCGGGGGTTCGCCAGCGAGGCCTTCCGGAAATTGGGGCGGAACTGGCCGATCTCGGCTTCGATTGTCGATGGCATCCTGTATCCGCTCTCGAGGTGGGCGCTAGCCAGCTCCGTTGGCGCTGGTTCTGTCTGGCCCATTCTGCGCGCAACGAGCGGCGATTACACGCGCGATCGCGGGCAGAAAGGAAACGAGCGGCTCACGACGAGCGGACGGGCGAAGCTGTGGGCGGCGCTGACGGCGCGGGACTGGCGGTCGCTGGCTTTCGTGCGGGATCGGAAGGAGGGCAGGAATTTGACGGAGCAGGTGGGTTCATCCCTTTCCCACCGGGGCCGGACGACGTCGAAGGGTGGGCGGCGTACCTCGCCCGCTTCCCTGGTGTTGAACCCGCGGTTCTGCGAGGCGCTGATGGGATTCCCGGCCGGGTGGACCGAATCCGATTACTGGGCAACGCGGTCGTCCCGGCGCAGGCGCGGGAAGCGTTCGGCCGGCTGATGGGCTTTCGTGAAAACCTGATCGAGGCGTGAGCAATGGTTGAAATTCAGACACGGCAGGTGCGGCGGGTGGGGGGTGCTTTTCTGGGCTCCCAGGTGGTGGCGTGTTCCTGCTGCGGGGAGGATTCGGCGGGGGATTGCAGCTGCTCGGGCGATGCGCGGCACGTTTGCCGGCGCTGCGAACGGTGTGCGGGGCATTGCTACTGCGCCCCACCCCGCCCTTCGGGCACCCCTCCCCACCCTGTGGAGAGGGGAACTGCCACGGCAACCACGAGGAGCGAGCGATGATCGAGGGTGCGAGGGCTTGTCCGTTTTGTGGGTCGCGGGAGCTGGGGTTTGAGGAGCCGCTGGGAATTTTGCGTGTGATTTGTGACGGCTGCGGCACCGACGGGCCGGTTTTCGAACAAGACCCAGAATTGGCGCCGGGGGACTGGGCGCGGGCCGAGGTCGTCCTGCGGCTTTGGAACGAGCGGGCCGATGGCGGCCCCACCCCCCGGCCCCCTCCCCTGGGGGAGAGGGGGGGAACCTCGGCGGCGGCCGACGGTGGGGAGGATGTTCCCGAGCTGGGGGAGTTGCGGGTCGTGAAATATCAGACGGGGGACGTGATCGTGGTGCGGTGCGATGACCACATGTCCGAAAACCACTGTCAACAGATCGATGAATATCTCAGTCGGGTTTTTCCGGGGTGCAGTGTCGTGATTTTGGCAGGCGGGCTGTCGATTGAATTTGCCCGGGAGGGGGACGGCAACGGCGCCCCACCCCGCCCTTCGGGCACCCCTCCCCACTCCGTGGAGAGGGGGGGAACCGCGCCGGCAACGGCAACGGCGGAGGATTGATTTTGGCGCGGAAAAACAAACAATCGGGGCGGAGAATGGCCCCGGGGGAGCAGGGGGCCAAGGGGCAGTTTCGGGTGGCCGAGGGCAACAGGGCGAAACGGCGCAAGACGCCGGCGGAGCTGCGGTCGGACAACTCGGCGCTGATCGCGGACAACCGGACGCTGATCGAACAGTTGGAGCGGATGCAGCATGTGCTGAAGGGGTTTTGCATCCTGATCGACCAGAATTTCGCGGAGAATTTCGACTCTGTGGAGCCCGCTCATGAATCGGCCAGAGCCCTGCTGAACGGTGTGAAGTGCCTGCTGGAGGATTTCGGGATCGTGCCCCTGTCCGGGGCGGCACCGAAGGATCGGGCGGCGGTGAACGCGGAGCTGACCGAGCAGGTGGCCTCGGCGATGAAGGGGCGGCTGGCACAAAGATGGGCCAATGTTCTGAATAGCGCCCCACCCCCGGCCCCGGAGAAGGGGGGAACGGCGGATCACCCCACCCAGCCAGGCGAGGGGCCGTGAAATTGAGAGAGCATCTGGCGCGAATGCAAGCTGCGGCGTCCGCCGACGATTTGGAGGTTCGGGTTCGTGAGACGTGGTCGGATTTCCGGAGCAGGCGGCACACAGCGGTGCGGATCGAGAACGTGATGTTCAAGCGCGGGGTGGCGCTTTGCGAAGCGCACCCGGGTGGCCGTTTCGTTCCACGGCTCGGGAAACGCAGGAGGTTGACCGTGTGCGATCGCGTCTACCATGTGGGCTACGGGCAAAACAGCGCGGGGGAGCGATGGGCATGGCATGCCGCCGAAAGTTTCATCAAAAAAGCCCTCCGCGAGAATGGCATGGATGAAGAAATAACGAAATCGATCTTGGATTGGTGGCTCCATTATCCTCACCGGGCGTTGCTGGTCGTGATCGACGGCAAACCCTGGGGCTACCGGAAGTATGCGGAGTTGTCGTGACGTTTTTGGCGGAATGGGATTGGGCGATCGGGCTTGTGATCGGCTGCGTGCTGGTGGCTCTGTACGTTCTGGCGGTGCGGATTGAGGAACAAAGGGCGGCGGCGGAGGTGGCCGAAATGAAAAGTATCATCGCGGAACTGGAGCAATTGACAGTCGCGATGCCGGGTCTGGATCGGTTGTTGGGGGTGTGGAAACGGCTGTTGGAAATGCGGGAGGGTGGGTCGTGACGTTTTTCGCGGAATGGGGTTCGTTGCTGGCGTCTTCGCTGGCGGTGCCGGTCTGGGTTTGGGTCATTTGCTGGCACTTGAAAGCCCGGGCCCGGTTTCGGCAGGACGAGTTGGTGGCCCAGTCGGTGATCATCGATGCGGAGGCGCGGACTGGGGAGTTGACGGCGGAGCTGGC
>CAZRLL010000009.1:0-4172 GCA_964600735.1 uncultured archaeon | reverse complement strand
TGGGGTTCGGGGAGCGGCTGGATTTGCGGGACAGGCTGGCCACGGTGCGATCAGGAGCGCTGGCGGATTTGCTGGAGGGGGCGGCGTGACTGAAAACACGAAGATCGAGTGGTGTGATCACACGTTCAATCCTTGGATTGGGTGCACGGCGGTGGGGCCGGGTTGCGACCGTTGCTACGCCGAGGCGATGGCTCGGCGCTGGGGCTGGGCCAAGTGGGGGGCGGGGGAGGCTCGGCGGCGGACTTCGCTGGCCACCCTGCGCAAGCCGCTGAAATGGAACGCGGATGCCGAGAAGGCGGGGGTGCGGGCGCGGGTGTTCTGCGGGTCGCTGATGGACGTGTTCGACCGCGAGGTGCCCCGGGAATGGCGGGAGGGGTTGTTCGGGATGATCCGGGCCACGCCGTGGCTGGATTGGATTCTGGTGACCAAGCGCATCGGGAATGCGGCCGGGATGTTGCCGGGGGATTGGAACGGCAACGGCGCCCCACCCCGCCCTTCGGGCACCCCTCCCCACCTTGTGGAGAGGGGAACGGCAACGGCGGAGCGCGAACCCCGAACCCCGAACCCCGAACCCGCCAGCGGCGGCGGGGGCTACCCCAACGTTTGGCTGGTGGCGACGATTTGCGATCAGGGGGAGGCCGACCGGGACATCGGGAAGCTGCTGGAGATTCCGGCGGTGGTGCACGGGGTGAGTTTCGAGCCGGCGCTGGGGGCGGTGGATTTTCGTCGATGGATCTCTCATCCGTGCGATCGGACATCCGCGGGTATCCCTGGATTTTGCATGTGCGCGATCTGTGGCGAAGGCGTCCACGAGGAAATTCACAACATGGCGGCATCGCCGAGGGAAAATTACCTCGACTGGATCATTGCGGGGGGTGAATCGGGGGCGGGGGCCCGGGCTGCGAATCCGGAGTGGTTTCGGTCGGTGCGGGACCAGTGCCAGGCGGCGGGGGTGGCTTTCTTTTTCAAGCAGTGGGGGGAATGGGTGGCGGAGGGCCAAGGAAAAGACGAATTGGCGACGTTCGACGACAATGGCGACCCGTGGCCGAAATCAAATTGGCATTTTTGGCTTCCAGGCGAGTGGGCCAGCATCCGCGTCGGCAAGGGGGCGGCGGGGCGGGTTTTGGACGGGCGGACATGGGATGAGTTTCCGGGCCCCACCCCCCAGCCCCCTCCCCACTTTGTGGAGAGGGGGGGAAGTGCGCCTCTCACCCCCGCCCTTCGGCCCCGCTCGAAGTCTCGCGGCGCTCCCCCTCTCCTGGAGAGAGGGGGAACGGCACGGATGTGGTGGAAGAGTGAGTGATGCTTCCGTGGCCGTTGTGTGAGGCGTCGCGCGCTCAATTTCTCGGCGCGCTGGCCCGGATGATCGAACCTGATTTGGAGAGTTGCGCCATGCCTGTTTGTTTCAACCACGCATCCCAGCAGGGCACGCCCCGGCCTGTGCCGAAGCCGCGGGAGTTGGCGGGCTGCGCGATTTCCGGCTGCGTCGGCACGGGATTGTTCGAGGACACGGGGGACGGTTCCCCACCCCCGGAAGCGGAACCCGTGCCAGATGCTGGCGGCGGCGAGATTCTGCGGGGGGTCTCGTCGATTTCCGATGGGTACATTCCGCACGTGAAGCGGGGGAACAGCATCGTGAAAGGAGATGATCGATGATTTATTTGGCATCTTCGTGGCGGAACGAGCGGCAGCCTGCGGTGCTTCGGGCTTTGCGGGCCGCGGGGTTCGATGTTTACGATTTCCGGCACCCGATCGCGGGGGAGAACGGGTTCGGGTGGTCGGAGATCGACCCGGAGTGGCGGAAATGGAACCCGGAGCAGTTCATCGCGGCACTGGAGGAGCCGCCGGCGCAGCGGGGGTTCGCCTTCGATTTCTCGGCGATGAACCGCTGCCAGGCCTGCGTGCTGCTGCAGCCCTGCGGGGACAGTGCGCATCTGGAATGGGGTACATGCTGGGTCAGGGCAAGCCGGGTTTCATTTTGCTGGAGGAGTCGGAGCCGGAGCTGATGTATCTGATGGCGACGGGGATCTGCACGAGTGTGGACGAGCTGGTGGGGCGATTGCGGTGGGAATGTCCCCGTCCCGATGGGGGGGTGGATCGATGACGACTCGGGTGATCAATTTTCGGGCGGAGTTTGCGGATCTGGTGGCTTCGGGGGCGAAGAAGCAGACGATCCGGCCGATTCGCAAGCGGCCCATCGTGGAGGGGGACCGGGTGCGGTTGTGGACGGGGCTGCGGCAAAAGGGGCAATCGCGGTTTTTGGGGGAATCGGAGGTGACGGAGGTGGTGCCCATTCGGATCACCACAATTCCCATCGGGATCTGGATCAACGGGACGCGGTTGAGCGGCCTGGATTGCGAGCGGCTGGCCCGGGCGGACGGGTTCCCCACGTGGTGGCTGATGGCGAACTGGTTTGACACGGTGCACGGGATGCCGTTCGGGGGGGTTTTGGTGCGATGGCTTTGAACTCATTGCCTTTGGGGCGGATTGTCGAGGGGGATGCGTTGGAGGTGTTGCGCGGGTTTCCTTCGTGTTCGGTGCAAACCGTGTGCACGAGCCCGCCGTACTGGGGGCTGAGAAATTACGGGCAGGCGGGTCAGTACGGGTTGGAGTCGACGCCGGATGAGCACGTGGCGGTGATGGTGGCGGTTTTCCGGGAGGTGCGGCGCGTTTTGCGGGACGACGGGACGTGCTGGGTGAATTACGGGGATTGTTTTGCCAGTGGGGGTGGATCGGGCAAGCAGGGGCAGACCGGACAGCGGGCGGATCGTCGGTTCACTGCGGAGGCCTCCGGTGTGCTGACCAGGCCTGGCAAAGGCCTGGAGGCGAAGGATTTGGTGGGGATGCCTTGGCGGGTGGCGTTTGCGTTGCAGGCGGATGGGTGGTGGTTGCGTCGGGACATCATCTGGCACAAGCCGAATCCGATGCCGGAGTCTGTGACGGATCGGCCGGCGACGGCGCACGAGTATGTTTTTCTGTTGACGAAGCGGGCGCGGTATTTCTACGACGCGGATGCGGTGCGGGAGCCAAACACCGAGGCGGGCATTCGTCGTGCAATGTGCCCATCGGGAGCTGGATTCGCGAATGAAGGCAGCTTCCACGATCATGCGGACGATGGGAGCCGAGGGCAGCGGATTCAACATCCTGGTGTGAATCCCGCCGGCCGCAGCCTGCGGAGTGTGTGGACGATTCCGACCCAGCCGTATCCGGGGGCTCATTTTGCGACGTTTCCGGAGCGGGTGGTGGTGCCTTGCCTGAAGGCGGGGACGTCGGAGAAGGGGGCTTGTGCTGCGTGCGGGGCGCCCTGGCGGCGGGTGGTGGAGAAGGCGCAGCCACCACCCGCTGAAATGCGGAATCGCGGCAATGGCTCGAAAATGGACTTCCATTCTCGCAGCACAGGTGGCGGCCAAAAGATACAGGATTGGTACGACGCACATCCCGCAACCACGACGGGTTGGACGGCGACTTGTGGATGCGGGCCTCACCCCCCGGCCCCCTCTCCTGGAGGAGAGGGGGGGAACGGCGCGCCACCCGAGAAGGGTCTGGTGCCTTGCGTGGTGATGGATCCGTTTGCGGGGAGTGGCACCGTTGGGATCGTGGCGGCCAAGCTGGGGCTGGGGTTCGTGGGGATCGATCTGGCGGGGGGCGACACCGACATGGGCGGTCACACGGCGCATGAGCGGATCGCGGCGGCGCTGGAGGGTCGGCGGCTGGACGATTGGCAGGCGCACCGGCGGCTCGGGCAGATGGATCTGTTGGATGGGATGGAGACCTGATGGCGTGGGGGGCGAAGCGGCCGTGCGGTCAGTCGGGATGCCGGGAATTGGTATCGGGGCGGGCGGGGATGTGCCCGGATCACGAGAAGGCGCGGCGGCAGCGGGTGGATCGGGAGCGGGGGTCATCGGCGGCGCGGGGATACGGATCGCGCTGGCAGAAGCGGCGCAAGGCCTTCCTGGCGAAGCATCCGCTGTGCGTGAGGCACCATGCGCAGGGGGAGACGGTCTCGGCGACGGTGGTGGATCACATCAGGCCGCACAAGGGAGACCCCGAGTTGTTCTGGGATGAATCGAACTGGCAGGGGCTGTGCAAGCCATGCCACGATGCGAAGACGGCGGGGGAGGATGGAGGGTGGGGGAGGGGGGTCGAATCTCTGTGAACTCGCGCCGCTAGAC
>CAZRLL010000008.1:9488-42138 GCA_964600735.1 uncultured archaeon | reverse complement strand
ATATAAAGCTAATGGCTGATTTAAATAAAATACATCATCACTTTAGAAAACGGTGGTTAGATTGGTGGTGCAGTGTCAGAACATTTAGTTATGTCAATGGTAAAATTATACATTATGATATTAGCAATTTAAATGTTTATAATGAATGAATACACCTAATATTCAATATACAAAGTTCGTTTTTCTGATAAACGGAAAGGTTAATTCATTTTTTACACTACAAATTTACCATTTTGATAAAAACATCATTCGCTAATTTTTCATGCCTAAAACTATCCTTTCGATTATTATTATTTATTCTAAGCTTGAACTCCATCCCATTTTCAGGTGCATTAACTAATTTCATCCCCTTTACTTTCCATCTACCAATAAGTAATCTCTCATCTAAAATTAATGTCGATAACTGATCTAATGGTAGAACAATAATCTCTTCCTTTCGAAAAAATGTCTTCACTAAAGCTAATCTCAAACCAGTTGCTATCCCAAGAAATGCCACTAATACTTCCGGATTTTCTAATCCCCAATTTGCACCCGTCTCAACAAATTGTAAGGAAGGGAATCTATCAAAAAAATTGTTTAATGATTTTTGAATTCCACCAATATTAATTAAAGAAAAAACAAATCCAGCCCCAACTGCAGATAAGACTGGTCTAAATCCCTTTATTATTTGAAGGGGGATTTTTATTATCTGATAAATTGTAGAAAAAAATAGAATTACCTTATTTGATGGTCGCACATAAGCCAGTATGGGTAGGAGGGATGCAAGACCAAGACTGAATATATTAAATTTTTTTCTGATAAATACAAATCTCTTAGTTGTTAGTAAAAATCTACCTCTCCGAGTAAAATTACTCCTTATTTTCCAGTTACTTCTGGTGACAGTGCCGGCCCCTGCTTGTAAGATTTCTTCATCATCTTCCCACATATTTGCCTTAGATAACCTATTAATCCATTCTTGGTACTTATCATCCTTAATGTTTGCTTGTTTCAGAATATCATCAACAGAAATCTGGTCAGGTGAACCAAAAATAAAAGCTTCCAGCAAATTTTTTATTTTATCTATTTTTTTAAAATGTGATTTTATAGATCTTTTCTCCCGATCCTTAATAACCGAGGGGAAGTTTAATTTCTCATCCGTATAAGGTTTAATAAACTCTTTACTTCCTTTTAAATATACATATAGCCAATCAATTTCTCTTTTATTATGTTTTTCCCAAAATGATAACTGATTCTTTTCCCAGATCTCTTTAGTTAGGTTATTATTTTCAATTAATAAAATTCGCTTCGTATCCGGAATAGTCTCCCAGTTTTGATCCAAAATGTCTTTTACATGCTCATTCTCATTTACCTCTATTTTTATAGATTTGATTTCAAAATTAAAACTTAGTTTGGTCCATTCCTTAAATCCTTGTTCTTGGTAATGAATAAATTTTTCTCGGGTCCACAATTCTTTATTTGATATATTCTTATGATTATCATTTAATCGTTTAAACATACCCAAATTCTTACATTATTATATAATTTGCTGAAATATAAATGATTTATCTTATTGATTGATATCATTGATTACTAGCTCCAATCTAAATCATTATCGAAGCTGTTTTTCATAGGTTTATCGTTTCTAATTTTATACAATGCAAAGGATGCCCGAACTCAAAACGATTTGTAGGTAAGTAAATTGTTTTTGGATGAATCAATGAAAGTAATAAAGAATTATATATGACGTGATTATCAAAATATTATGGATGATGTGGAGGATGAGAAAAGTGCCAAATTTTTTTATCGGGTTTTATTATCTATCCCTGAAATTTGGGGTATTATAATCTTCATACTTCCTATCACAATTAGATCCACAATGGGAGAGGATGTAGAAGATATATTTTTATTGAAAGCTTTATCAACGCTAGATCTAGCCAAAAATATCAGACCAGTAGCAACCACTGCTTTTGCCATTACCCTTGTTACGCTAGTTATCCTCATTAGTTTCTTTTGGATTATCAAATTAAAATTAATAACCCCAAATAAATATAAAAAAATTGTAAGTCATGTTAATTTAATTTCAAGATTGTTTTTGGGTTATTTTATTGGTGAATCTATCATTTTTGAGTTATTGAATAGTATATTTTACCGAGATGCGTTTGTTACTATACCATTTTTACTTGGAAGTGTGATACTTACACTTCTAATCATTTCTATGTTCACAGATTCAAGTCTAAAAATGTCGATAGTATATGATCAAAATGCGTTTGATTTGAAGCATCAAAATTCGATCATCAAGTTTGTGTTAACAAAATCGTTTAGAATTACAACAATATTACTTCTCAGTGCATTATTAATAGTCCCTAATTTTACTGCAATGAGTGGTAATTTACCAACCCCCGATTCAGGTCCTGAAACTGGGTACGGTAGTAATCACAAAACATATGAAACAACTAGAATTACTTTACAAAATCCTGTAGATCCCGAATTTGCGGATTATCTGAAACCTGAAAACAAAAACGAATCCTGGTATATCTACATTTATTTACCTCATATTAAGTCTAAAGATCAACTAGTATTAATTCCTGTAGCATTTTATCTTCATGGATACACAGGGTCTGATGTCAGTCAGTACTACGATTATTCGATGAGAGAAATTGCTGCTCGGGGATCTATTGGGATATTTGTTCAATACACTTCTTTCTTTAAAAATATTAATAATTTTAAGGAACAACCAGATGAAATTCATGAAAATGGGACGAATACACCTGAACTATACATTCGTTATAATATGACATGGACTGGAATAGAATTTGCAATTAATGCACTTGTGAATAATAATTCCATAATTGAATCAGGATTCCTGTCTTCCATACTTGGTACAAATTTTGAGGTCGATTTGCAAAGGCTGATGATAATCGGGCATTCTATGGGCGGAGGAATGGGATCTTATATTGCTACTAATTCAATTATGAACGGGTGGGGTTCAAAAGAATTGATACTAGACCTGGAGGGGGCCTGGTATTACTCCATTTGGCCTTTAACAAATTTTTCGATATTTCCAAAGCATACTCTATTGAATGTTGTTGGTTATGAAGATGATCATCAAGTTTCTCCATGCATCGGGATGAAACAATTTGAATTAATTAGAAAAAATGGTGAGATAAATGATTCTCGGATAAATTATATACTAATAAGATCAGATCGATATGGATTTCCTAGATTAGTTGCATCACATTATTTACCCATTGATCTATTAATAGACCCTCTCTCGATCTTTGGATATCATCGAAGAATTGATGCGATGGCTGGATATATTTTTGCCAAGGCAAATAATGATACTATTAACGCTAGCGAATCTTTGAGTATGTTTTTAGGGGAGAAAGTGGCTTATATGGGGTTATGGAGTGATAAAACGCCTATCAAATCATCGTTGATTTCTAAAGATCCTTTTGGATTGCGAGGAGGGGAGAATCTCATTGATGAATTGCAAGATCCCAAATTTATTGATTGCAAAGTTAGTTGACCCTGAAAGGAATTGTTAGAATTGAATAATTGGAAGTTATATGCTTTCAATGTAATGCAATCATAATAAATAGAGATGACCAATAATTATTATTCAGATTTTATTTTTATCTATTCAATTACTGGAAATGATAATGACAAGTATGATCCCTTACCCAATTCACTCTTCACACCTATTACGCCTTGATGATTTTTTACTGCACCATAAACAGCTGATAATCCCAAGCCAACACCTTTTTTTGTGTCATTTTTTGTGTTAAAAAAGGGATTAAATAAATTCTTTTTTACATTTTTTGTCATTCCATGTCCCGTATCGGAAACTACAATCTGCATGTATTTACTCGCTTTTGGTTTAAGTAAAATATATTCCGGATTGTAATTTTGTTTTAATTCAGAATAAGGTACAATTCTTGTCTCAAAATTCAGATTACCACCATCCGGCATTGCATCTTTAGCGTTTAATGCTAAATTCAGTAATGCATTGAAGAGTTGAATCTTGTTTCCTAAAATTTTTTCATCTGAAGATATTAATTTTTTACTCAAAATGATTGATTTTCCAATTGTTTGATCCAAGAATAAGACTAGTTCATTTATGAAATCAGTAACATCAATTGTTTCAAAATCAGTATTATTTGTCTCGGAAAATTCCTTGAGTTTTATGATGAGATTGGTTGCTCTGTCTGAAGCCTGTATAATCTCATTAATCAACACTAGATGATCAAATTCCTCGTCTGATTGAAAACTTTTCTCTCCCTCGTATGACAAGTAGAGCAATTCTGTATTACCTACAATTATCGCGAGCAAGTTATTGAATTCATGAGAAATTCCTCCAATCATTTCTCCAATGGCTTCAAGTTTCCTAGAACGATCCTGCATTTCTTCGATCCCTTGTTTCTCTCGATCTAACTGTTTTCTCATATCAACATAATGCCCAATGATCATTGTCAAGATGATTAGATGAGCAGTGCCAATATAAAAACCGACAGAAAATATCTCTGTGGTTGAGTAAGATGCAAAATATAATGTTATACTTACGTTAATCAAAATCGTTAACACTGTAAATAGTAAACCTTTACGTAAGCCCAATATTATAGCACTTACCACTATTGGCAAGGTTGCGAATATGTAGTAAAGTGTCCCAATAATATTTAGCATGGGGAAAAATAAAGAATAATATACTATATATATAAAAGCAAGTATCGGATTTATTTCTGTCTTAATCAGCTCAAATACACATTTTTTGCTAATTTTCCTAATCCTAGATTCATTATACATATGAGTAATTCAATGCCTTGATACTATTAAATTTTCTAATAGATTATTCCGCAGGTTACTTCCTTGTTCAGATTGATTATAACGTTTTCCAAAAAAGTACAAAATTTTCAAATATAGATAGAGAGAATGAATAACAGAATAGAAGTTTTGTATTCGTAAACCTTTCAGACATTTTGACTTGAATTAGGTTGAATTATCAAATGTAACTTTTTTTCTCTACTAAATTTTTTTATCTGAATCTCGCGTTTCATGGCCTTTGATCTTGTTTTACATTCTTCGGTATACATTAATTCAAATGGTAAACGCGATCGGACATATTTACTTCCTTTCCCAGTTTCATGATACTTCAATCGTTCATCAAGATTTTTTGTATAACCAGTATATAGTGACCCATCTGATAGTTTCAATATGTATACAATAAACATTTAGTCGTATCCCATCGCGTTTGTCAGTTTTAATCTACTTTTAACATAGACACCTGAACCACGGGCAATTTCTCGGTTATCAGAGTCATATAGAACAGCTTCAGCGATTAATTGGGTATTGTTAAAATTTACTAGGGTTCCAACAGCCCTCATTTCACCACTTGAGATGGGACGGGTTAAATAAATATTAAAACTTGTTGTGAGTAAGAAAACATCACCCACAATTGAATTTGCAGCAAAAAACGCAGCATCATCCAACGCTTTGAAATAAACAGAGCCATGAACTGCATTAGCTGCATGAAAGAGTTTTTCTGATATTGGTAGGGTAACTAATGATTTCTTTTCATTTACATCTATCCGGGCTTTAAAAAATTTATTTAACGGGTGATTTTCATACATTCTTTCCAATTTTGTGAAATGGATATTCTTCATGAGTTAATACATATTTTTTTTATTTAATATGTCACTCTTTTTTCACATACTTTTGTTATAATACCTTTGATATTAGTATTTAATTATATTGTAGATAAATTAAATTGGATATACAAATTTTTACATGGTCCCCTAACAAAGTTTTTCAAAATGACTAATTACAAAATATTGTATACCAAACTCGGTGTGATTATTGGCTAAAAGTTCCTTCTCATTTAAGATCGTAATAATTGGTGAGCCTCGTGTTGGGAAAACTAGCCTTAGAAGATCTTTTCTGGGCGAGAAATTTCAGACAAATTATTTAAGTACAATTGGAGCTGATTTTTCTTTCAAACAAATCGAGACTACTGATGGTGTTATTTCAAGTTCAATCTGGGACTTAGCAGGCCAAGAAGATTATGAAAATGTCCACCCTCAATATTATCGTGGAGCTGTGGGAGCGATGATCGTTTATGATGTTAATGAAAATCAAACATTTGATAAAATTCTAAAATGGGTTGATAGATATATTAATAATTCTGGGTACCCTAATGCCCCGATATTAATTATTGGAAATAAAACTGATCTCTTAACCGTAGAAAAGGAGATTCTCTCAATTACGCAACAAAATGAACTTCTTGATGATTTGAAAAATGAATATCCAAACGTCAGTTCTATATTAACTTCGAGAACATCGGCTAAAACTGAAGAAAATGTAGAAAAAAGCTTTACTAATCTAATACACGAAATTATTGAATGGCAAAAAAAGGGGAAATTGCAGATGAAGGGGATAACAACAGACAAATTTGATGATTTACTTCCTGCAACCTACATTATTGCATTTCATGAGACACAAGGACCACAAATAATTGCTAAAACACCTGTCGGTGTTAAAGGATTTTCAGATAGCGAGGTTAGTTCAGCAATAAAAATCATTTCAGTGATTGATTTTAACGATGTAGTGGATTATAGTCAATTGACCGCATCATTTCCATGGACGGATCCAATTGGAAATTTTACATATATTGCATTTACATTTGATAACACTGAAGCTAGGGGCAAAAATGAGTTGTATATTATTGGATTTGTGTCGAATCGAGAGATAAAGGAAGTAA
The DNA here is from genome assembly GCA_964600735.1 of uncultured archaeon. Classification (GTDB taxonomy): domain Archaea; phylum Asgardarchaeota; class Heimdallarchaeia; order Heimdallarchaeales; family Kariarchaeaceae; genus LC-2. The sequence goes on along the minus strand of CAZRLL010000008.1, from coordinate 35,408 downwards.
TTTTAAATAAAAGAAATATCATTGATGGCTTCTTACATTCTGCAATGAACGATTTCCTTCAGTTTATATCTCGTAAATCAATCAATTTTGTATCGTCAACCATCCAAATTCAAGATCAGGATAATGAATTATCTGAGATGTTAGATGGCTTACGTAATAAAGTATTTAATTTAATTCAGTCAGACTAGTTATTAATACTCTATAAATTAAATCTATTTTAGCTCAACAGGGAATCTAGGCATAACTACTTTATAAAAGGAATATATCAATAATATAAAAGAAGCAAACAATAAACCAGGAACAAATGGTCCCAATAATACACTAACAGAAGGGGCAGCAACTGCAACTACACTTGTTGAGCAGCACACTGCTGTTGATGCAAATGCAGAAGCAGCTGCAGACATTGATGAGGTTACTGAAGTTGTTTTGCCAGATGTGGATTTAATGGTTTCAAGATAGCTTTTGTCTGGTAAAATTGTACAAACAGGTGGTAATGTAATTAAGGTAGCATATAGCAAACCTGATAACAACGCAACAACGAATAAGCTTGTACCCGGATCATAAGCAATGGTAATATTGATATGTTCAGATGCATTCCAAGACAAAGAACGATTATCGTAAAAAAATCCCTTTTCAAGATAGAAAAATTCGTTAATTCCCCCGGTTAAATAAATCAATAAACTAAATATGAATATACTCAAAATTATCCATACAAGTACAAATTGTAGCACTTTGATCCTTTGTAATGCAATTCTTAGATTATACTTAATGATGCGATAGAAGAAGATGATAAGAGGTATCAAAATCGCCAGTGTAGGTATTGCAAACGTTTGAAAATGATAGCTATTTATCAATGCAAATTATCTCCCGACCAGTTTTTGTTTTTTCCGAATATACAGAATTAACAAAATTGGTATTACTAGAAAATAGATTTTTGGATAATCCAAAAATCCTTCTTCTTGGACTTTGGGATCGACAGAAAATACATAACTGGATTTTTCAACATATATTGAATAATTATCAAATTGAATTAGTTCGGCATTAGCAAATATTGACGCATTATGAAAAAAGGTACTCGCTGCAAACCAAAATGCATTATATGTGGGTACTTGAATTAACTTTCTATGCATAGATGCTCCAGATATTGATAATCCATTAAAATTCCATAATGTACCTAAATTGTCTTGAAACACGGGTAACCCAAGAGTTTCAGTAATATTTTGATTGGATGTCATTGCTGGGGAAAATTTCAATTGAGTACCATCAGTTAGAACACTGGAAAATGTGACTGAAAGTCTGCTATCCGGATTAAAAATTGTAATAAGTGATTGATTCTGAAAATCATGATTCAAGACTTGTGTTTTTTCAAGCTCATCAAATGGTAGTAGTTTTACGGAATTATCAATATTGAGAATTGTTGTTAGTGCTTTTGGATGGTATAAATTGTATGGTGGGATATCTGGATTATAGGTGGTTCTGAAATATATTGAGTTATCGCTCAAGTAATTTCCATATGGGTATCTATCATACTGTCGAGAATAACCAGTCTCTTCATTACTCAATACCTTTGTGTTAGGGTATAAGTTTTTCCAAGTACCCCATTTAGTTTCAATTGCAGTGCTATAATTCAACCGGTCACCCATTTTATCTCCTTTAATTGCTTGATTCAACATCTGACTCCAGTAGGAGTCTGAAATTCTGTCATAAAAAACAAGATTGTTCTCATAAAGCTTTCCAGACGTTCCGAGTTCACTGTTATCAATAACTTCAGTATGATAAAGGATTCCTGAGCCTGTGAGTGGACAATATGTCACACTAAAATGTTGATCACCTATTTTATCGTTTACAATTTCATGCCAATTAAGAATTGAGTAAGGATAGGCTCGAGCATTGCCATCAAGATAAACTCCGATTATTACTTCATTATCATCATCAGGGGCACCTGGATCCTCCGGGCCTACAAAAACGGGATTATTGATTGATGGAATTCCATCTTTAATTTGACCTGTAACAATATCATCACAATCTATCAGACATTCTTCATCTGGACGAATTTCTCCACTTTGACCATTTGTTTGTGTATAGATTAGTTTTTCATTATTATTTATATTAGATCTAGCACCATAAACAACCTGATTTGAAAAAAGTATAATGAAAATTATACTTATTATGATCGATAATTTTATCTGATTATGCATAACTAATCATTTCTTTCTTAATTCGTATATAAGAGCTCTCAGTAACAAAAAACTTAGTAAAAAAAGATATTGAATTTAATTTAGTTGAACCTCGATTATAGGGCAGATTCAATCATGAACTGGGGGTTCAGGAAGATATTTTACCATAATAATATTTGTAAATATTCTGCAAACTGTTATGAAAATTAGTGCGAATGTAAGTGCTTTCTCTAATTCACCCAAATAATTTTCAAGCCAAGATAAAACTACGCCACCTAATAATGAACCTATAAATGTCACAATTCCCCAAAAAATATTATATGTACCCATATACGATCCAGCTTTCTCCTCTCCTGCAATATTTAAGATATAGGTTTGCATCGCTGTAAAGCCAAAGCCGATACCAATTCCAGCAATGATCTGAGCCGGGATTATGTGCCACCACTCTTTAGCAAATGCAAAGACAAAAGGAACAACGCTAAATGTTAGAAAACCATATGTCATGCTTTTTCTTGCTCCAACTATGTCAATATAATCTGCAAGTCGATACGAAGCAATCGCCTGTACAATTGTAGCAATAATTCCGATCCAAGCTACTTGAGCTGGTGATGCCATGGCTACCTCTGAGATAACGGTAGGAAAGTAGCTCCAAGCTAGAGACATAAAAAACCACCAGACTAGAATAACTTGTAAAAACCGACGAAATATCGGATCATTCAGCGGTGAAAATATCCCTTCGTTTGTCTTCTCCCTAGAGGGGGTTCGTATATCAATCAGAAACCATGAAGCAATCACAATCATTCCAAAATTTAATGCAGATAAACCAATAATTAATCGATATTGCGACAATTCAGATATTCCTATATACGGACTTGTAAGAGCATATACAGTAAGTGCAATGGTCACAAATACATAACTAATACCCACTAACCTCCCCATGAAGCCGCCTCTAGTTTTACCTGTGGTGTAATCTGCGATTGCTCCTTGCCAAGCTGGGATTAAAATAGATAAGCCAAAGGCATTGATACCTACTGTAATTATTACTTGTGAAGGAGTATTAACTACAGTCATTAAAATTGCACTAAAAGTTGCGATAAAACCACCTAGTAACATGAAGACCTTTCTACCATAGTTATCAGATCTCTTTCCCCAAAAAGGGCTAAAAAATGTGGAGAATACATTTTGTGTTGCCGTAAGCAATCCCATTTGGATTGCATCAGCACCTAATTTTTTGGCATAAATGGGTAAGAATTGAAATGAAAGATTCTGAGCAAACGAGAGGAAAGACTGTATGGTGTAGAAAAGTAGATTTGAACTCCGTTTTTTCTCCTTTTCCCCATTTCCTTGAAATGAATCAAGTGTTTGCACTCGTAAATATCAAAAAAAACTAGTTTCTTAAATTATGAGATCTTACTCGGTGAAGAATTTGTAATCAATGGGTATTTACTTGAAAAATACCAATAATCTGATGTTCTCTATTAATTTAAATTAATTTTCAATTTTCAATTGCTCAAACTCATCTTTTCTTTGGTTTCTAATACTGATAATATTGGTAATCGATGGGGAAATATCCTGAATTTTCTCGATTCCTTCAATTTTTAATAAACCCATATTTCTTCGTAAGCAGCTGGCATAAATTTCTCCATAAGGACAATTTTTACACTCATAATGGTGTTTTTTTGAATTATTTAAACTATATACCAAAGTCCCAGTGATAAAAATCATCAAGTAAAATAATACCCAATAATAACTTGAAAAGCTGAAAGTAAAACTCAAGAGATAGAAAATTGAAATACCAAGTGAGAAACGCATAAAAAATTTTATCAGCTTTCGACGTGATTTCCAAAATAATTGAATTATCGCGGGGATAAAGAATAACATACCTAATCCAAAAAGTGTCAAACTGCTAATGTGCCAATTTTTTCCAGGACCATACCTATGCCATAATAAAATAAGTAGAATTGCCGAATAAACCCCAGCATCTCCTACACAAACTATAAAGCCACGAATATTGAAAGTATGCCGATCATATTGATCACAATCTGGGTGATGAGCAAACATCCTCTTTCTAAGATAACGATTTACATTTGATAATATCTTCAATCTTTCCTCCCCATTTGGACTCTTGTCCTTGAGAATTGTAAATGAATCATTTTCTTGAGACGAATTAGTCATTACCAAAAATATTCCCTAATAACCACAAAAATAACTATTAATCGAGATTAATGATGTATTGAATTATGAACTAACATGGTGTTAGAGGAGGTCTCTCATTTGTACTTCCAGTAAAGTATAACCCAACTTTTACTTGCCAAGTCATTAAATTAACATACATGTCATATAGAGCTTCAATCCTTCTACCTAATAGTAAAATCAGGAAGAAGTTGAAGAATGCAAGAATTCCTATTATTAACATCATTATATAACTGAGTATTCCACCAATGCAACATAGTGGTATTGCGTAGAAACATCTGATACAACAGTATTCGATACGTGATGCGTCTGAGTCATAACCCGGTATCCTCATTTGTTCTGATCTTGCCATAATTTTTCCTCTAGTCTAAAATCCTTTTAATTCAATTTATTAATAAATATTTTGGGGAAATAAAGAAAAATTAGCTGTTAATATTGTTAACTTTTTGATTTAATAATAATCCCAGTGTAGCCATTTATCTGCCTTCTTTTTAGGATAATTTAATTTTTAACTAAATAGAATTTCGAAAATTTATGATTTAGATGAATCTCTGAGTCCCATTGATACGCTACAGGTCGGTCCTAGTGCTAGAGGTAATGTGCGAAAGAAAGTATCCTTAATTTCTTCAAATTCAACATCTAAGCTACCTGTTTCCACTAATTCAAATAATAATCGCCCCAGTATTATCCCCGTGCATACAAATGCCCAAGTTAGGAAAAAATCCAAAGATATTAACCCAAACCAGCTTTCTTCGAGTTTCTTGGATACAAAAAACACCACTAGGCAAATAAAAAACCAAACAAACGCCCAGACTAGATTTTCAATTTGAATCTGGGTTAAATTACCCAATTCATCAACAGATATAGATTCCCATATTTCTAATCCGATGAAATAACCAATTGATGCTGTTATTAAAGAAATTAGATATACAATTAATTTCATAATTTGACAACTTTGGTGTGTAGTTTAAAATTTTCTCATTGAATATCTACTATTAAATTCTTATTTTAATTATAACTTTAATTGGTTAAATTTAATTAAACGAAAGGAAATAATAACATAAATCAATGAATAATAATTATCATTTAATTTTGTGAAAATTTGCATATTATACTATTCTTCAATATCTGAATGACAATTATTTTGTTAAATATAGATTAGTCTATAAGCATTACACTAAATCCTGATAAGAAAATGGCTATCGTTGAATATAGCAAGGAAGGAACATTTCTAAGTGATAAAGAAAACATCGCTAAGATTACACTGAACAGACCTGAAAAATTAAATGCTTTTAGTGTCGAGGTACTGGAGGAATTGAATGCGGCCTTAGATAAAGCAGAACAAGATGAAGATATACGTGCAGTGATAATTACAGGTGCAGGTAAAGCTTTTTCTGCAGGTGCCGACCTTGCAGGATTGGCCGAATTAAGTCCAGAAGAAGCTCAAGCATTTAATTTGAGAGGGCAAGAAGTATTTAGAAGAATAGAAGCCTTTCCTAAGGGGGTAGTGGCTGCGATTAATGGCTTTGCTTTTGGAGGAGGATTGGAGATAGCCATGGCATCGGATATCCGTGTAGCATCAGAAGAGGCAAAAGTAGGAACTTTAGAGGTTAAAATTGGATTAATACCTGCGTGGGGAGGCTCACAAAGATTGTCTCATTTGATTGGTATGTCCAGGGCACGTGAAATGATATTGACTGGTAACCAATACACCGCAAAAGAAGCTCATGAGATGGGTTTGATAAATAAAATAGTTCCTGCAGATGAATTAGAGTCGACCGCATCATTTGTGGCAGCCTCAATTGCAGATAATGCTCCATTAGCCATTAAAGCTGCGAAAAAATCAATGAATGCTTCAAGAACATTGTCTATTGAAGACGGAAACGCATTAGAAGCTAAGTTAGCAAAAGAACTGGGTGAATCAAAAGATTTGGCTGAAGGTATTACTGCATTGTTCAGCAAACGCAAGCCAGAATTTAAAGGTCATTAATCCTGTTTACTAGTATTTGATCTAAAATTTGGGATTTAATTTAATAAACAATCACATTTAATTTTCTAAAGCATTATATTAATGAAAATAGTTATTTTTCTCTTTATATCTAACTGAGATTTTTTAATTTAATGGACTTCGTTTGAATTACAGAAATAATAGGAGTTATAATAAGATTGATATCAGAAGGAGTTTCAATTGTTGGATCCGGTCATGGTAGGTTTGGAAAGCGAGTAAATGTTGGAATCAGAGAACTTGCTCATGAAGCTGTAACAGAGCTGTTCGAAGAAACTAAACAGGATTTAAACTCGGTTGATGCTACTGTCATCGGGATAGCTGCGGATGAATTTAACGGTCAAGGTGCACCAGCCGCGGTAATTACTGATGAAATTGGATTATCCAATAAACCTACGATTCGGATAGAATCTGCATGTGCTACTGGTACTGCATCCATCCGCACAGCTTATAGTCTGATAAAATCTGGGCTACATGATACTATACTTGTAGTCGGAGTGGAAAAGATGACTGCTATAAGTTCAGCTTATGCAACCGAATTAATGGCACGAGCAGGAGATATACGTTGGGAATTTCCCTTTGGTTGCTCATTCCCAGGTTATTATGCATTGATGGCTACTGCACACATGGCTGAATTTGGTACAGATCGAGAGATGCTATCATCGGTGGGCGTTAAAAACCATTATTACGGATCAAAAAATCCAGTTGCTCATATACAAAAAGAAGTGTCGTTGGAAGAGGCTATGAATGCAGTTCAAATTGCTAGTCCTCTAAATTTGTATGACTGTTCACTCATTTCCGATGGTGGAGCTGCAGTGCTACTCACAAAAGACAGTCTTGCCAAGAATTTTACTGATACACCCATTTCCATTATGGGTATTGGTTCAGGTTCTGATACAATGCAAATGGCTAGACGTAGTTCATTAACTTCATTAAATGGGGCCAAACAAGCTGCAGAAACTGCTTACAAAATGGCTGGAATACAACCTAGTGATGTGAATGTTGCAGAATTGCATGATTGTTTTACTATTGCCGAATTAATTGCAATGGAAGACTTAGGATTGTACGCACCAGGAGAGGCTGGTCCAGCAGTTGTTGATCAACAGACATATATTGGCGGAAAGATACCAATTAATGTAGATGGGGGATTAAAAAGCAAGGGTCATCCTATAGGTGCAACAGGAGTTTCTCAGGCAGCAGAATTAAGGAAGCAGTTACTTGGTGAGGCAGGATCCAGACAGGTAGAAGGTGCGGAAATCGGATTATCACACAATGTTGGACAAACCGGTCAATTTGTTAATGTAATGATCTACGGAAGGAATTGAAGATGACGGTAAAATTTGGACATGTTTCTACTGAGGATTATCCTACTATTGTTGATCAATTCTCTACTAATTTAATAAATGACAAATTCATAGGAAACAAATGTAAAGAATGTGATGCTAAATATTTCCCACCCAGGACATCTTGTGAGAATTTGCATAAAGAGATGGAGGATTTTGCAGTCCCAACTGACGCCACACTCAAAGCTTATACCATAATCCATTTTGCTCCTGAAATGCTAAGTTCCAAAGCCCCCTATGTCGTTGCAATAGGAGAACTTGAAAATGGAATGAATGTTTTGGCCCATTTGGTGGGAATTACAGCTAAACCAAAGGTTGGTATGAAAATTAAATTAAAATCGCAAAAATTATCTGATGATAGAGTAATTTACAAATTTACTCCCTGATAATCAATTATTTTTATTGATAAAAACTCGATTATGGTATTATTACATTTAACTGCTTCTTTTTCAATTCAAAACTAAATTTGCGGGAATTTTCTGCAAATAATTCCCCGTCAGCATCGCCAGTAATCGCATTTTCAAGTTCGATTTCGGCTTTTTTTGCATTTAATAATTCCACATTACGGTAGTCTTTTTTCTTAAGAGAACTGATAAGTCCTAGTTTCTTGAATTTTGATAATCCATCAGCAAGTAATATTTCGAATTCCTCACCAAAAAGGTCTGCATTAGGACAAAAGTAATAATGTGACATTGTATTTCCTACTCCAAAGGCAAAAGCAGTCAAATGGATTTCTCTTGATTGTTCATTATCAATTTTTAAACTCCCATGAATATTAGAATATTTCCAGAAAATATACTTAAGAGCAACTAGAGTATTTCTTCTCAATCCTCTGGCCAATAGTGAAAATGGAGGAATGAAAAAAGGAAATATTGGTTTTTCCCGTAAAATTGTAACGCCATAACTGATAGCAGATACAATTCCTACTTGACCAAGATTTATATTATGATGCGGGGTTTGGTCATCTCCTTGGCATAAAATTGTATTAGCGTGATTTGTATTTTCTCCTTGAATTACTTTGAGAGCATCATCAACATTTTCGGGGATACCTAGTGATATGCAATAATCATTCGAAGTACCAATTGGTAAAACGCCAAATTTAGGTTGTTGCATGGCATTAGGTTGAGCCTGAATTATTCCATTTGCGATATTGTGGGCAGTTCCATCACCACCCGCGCATATAATTATATCATGTTCCTTTTCATTGGTAGCTTCATACGCGATTTCTTTTGAATGACCTGGATGGGTAGTCGTCATTATTTGGTAATCAATACTGAGTTGTTTGATTTTTTTCTCGATTTCAAGCCATTTAGATCCAAGCTTGAACTGATTAGCGGCTGGATTTACAATAATTAACACAATAATCTCATAACTTTTTGCTGATATTAAAAATAATATAGTTAATTTTCATATTATTCAATCAATACCTGAAATACTTTACCAATCACCTTTCTTTTTTTTTAAAATTTTAATTATGATCAATTGGTTAGAAATTTAGGGAAATCTTATTAGAACAAAATAAATGTGCTCTGAATCATGGAAAGAAAGCTAAGTGATCTAGAATCATCAGCTAATTTTCAAAATAAAATAAATATTAATCAGATGGACAAAATCAAAATTGGTTTAACTTTTGATGATGTATTACTGATACCAAATCATTCGCCAGTTTCATCTCGGAAGAATTGCAGTACAGACTCATATATTTCTAGGAGAATCCCTCTATCAATCCCAATAATATCCAGTAATATGGATACGGTTACGGAAAAATCAATGGCAATTGCTATGGCTAGAGAAGGTGGAATTGGGATTGTCCACCGTTTTATGGGAATTAAAGAACAGGTTAAACAAGTTAATGCTGTAAAAAGATCAGAGAGTATTCTTATTGAAAACCCATACACCTTGATGCAGAATAGCAATTTGGGCAAGGTATGGGATTTGCAATCAGAAAAATCTGTATCCAGTATACTTGTGGTCAATGAAGATAATAAACTCACTGGGATTTTAACTGCTAGAGATATTTTATTTGAAGATAATCCAGACACTCCAATATCGGAACTGATGACCACAGATATGATAACCGCACCACCCGATATCAGTTTGCAAGACGCAAAGATTACCTTAAAAGAGAATCGTATTGAAAAATTACCATTGGTTGATAATGAAGGTTATCTAAACGGATTAATCACTACAAAAGATCTCACAAAATCGAGAAAATGGCCAAATGCAACAAAAGACGCTAAAGGCAGATTACGGGTCGGTGCCGCAATCGGAGTTAAGGGGGACTACCTTCATCGAACACATTCTTTATACGAATCAGGATGTGATGTAATTGTAGTTGATGTTGCCCACGGTCATTCAAATCTTGTTCTAAATGTTGTGAAAAATATAAGAAAAGAATATGGGGATGTCATAGAATTGATTGCTGGTAATGTTGCTACATCCCGAGGAGCAGCTGATTTAATATCAGGGGGTGTCGATGCAATTAAAGTCGGGGTAGGACCAGGCTCAATTTGTATTACAAGGATTGTTGCAGGTGCTGGCGTACCTCAATTAACTGCCATTACTGATACTTCCAGTGTAGCTAGAGAAGAGGAAATTCCAATAATTGCGGACGGTGGAATACGAAATTCTGGTGATATCGCAAAAGCAATAGCTGCTGGGGCATCAACTGTAATGTTAGGAAATCTTTTGGCAGGAACCACAGAAGCACCTGGCGTTCCTGTTTTAAGAAATGGAAGGAGAGTAAAGATCATTAGAGGAATGGCTTCATTAGGAGCAAGTTTAGCAAGATCATCGCGTGAAAATGGAAATTATGATGACGATTTCGGTGAAATAATTCCTGAAGGAGTAGAAGCTATTGTTCCGTTTCGTGGATCAACTAATGAAGTACTACAACAACTAATTGGGGGACTACGATCAGGTATGTCTTATGTGGGTGCAAAAGATATAAATTCTATGTGGGAGTTGTCAAGATTTATTCAGATTACTGGAGCTGGAAAAATAGAATCCAAGTCACATGACGTAGAAACTGTATAAAATCCAGAAAATCATTTTAATGAATAAAATGGTAGTATATCGTTATGATTTAAAATAAATAATTCGTGGGTGATTTTGTCAAGGTATTGTAGATGAGATATAACCATAGTTTAATTTTATTAATTATTTTAGTTGCTTCTTCAATCTCATTAACTGTTGTTGCAGATTCTGAATTAAAAAGTGTAAATTATGTTATTGTTTATGATGAGGGGCATTCTCAATTTTTCACCCACGAACTAATGAGCACTGCTCTTGCTTCATTAAATAATTCCTTTGATACTAGTGACCTAAATATTAATATTGAATTAGTAATAAATAAAGGAAACCTGAATGAAACCAATTTGCAAGGTGCGGATCTATTGATTATAGCAAATCCAGGTCAAAATGCAAGTGTTGATTGTAATGGAGATGAATCGGAGTGTGCATCGACGAGTACATTTCGAACCAATGACGGAAGCATTTTGTATCTAGCCAATCCAATTTCTCATAATAGAAATGTATCTATCAATGCAGAAGGATTAGATGCATTCTTAGGTGAAGTTTTAGAAGCTAATCTAAAAAAACCCGATGGAGGGGATATTCAAAACTCCACAGTTTTATTAGATAATTTTAATAATGATGGTAACCGCTCACACGTCTATTTTTCTGCTAATAATATTCGACCTGAAGTATTGACGACTGAAATAAATGATCTATCTAATTCAAATATATTGTATTATGGAGCAAGTTTAACCACAGAGAGACCAAAATCGTTATTGGATGTTGCTGGAAATGGTTCATTATCATCTTTTACGGTTGATAAAAATCATGAAATTGTATTAGATGAAATTAGCACTGGTAGTAACCACCCTCCTCTATGGATGGCTGGGGATACTTACAACGACGAAGGTGGAAGGACTTTGCTAATTGGAAGTACTATTATGTTTTCTGATTATCCTTATGATAATACTAGTAGCTGGATTGATCAAGCAAGTAATTTAGAATTTTTCCAGAATATCATTGCATGGTTACTTAAAATCACTCCTCGTGAGGAAGTAATACTCATTGCTACGGAGAACTTTCCATACTTTATCAGGATAAATTTAATCGCAGGATTCATCCTTGGATCTTCACTATTTTTAATAATTTTTGGAAGCTTGGTGTATAAGGGAAATTTATCGCTAACTAATATCTTTAGTGTTCGCATGAAAAGGCCGAAAAAAGTCGCTAGAGAAAAAACCTCTGATAAATCTGAAGAGGATAAAATAAAATCCAAAAAGAAGAAAGCACGTCAAAGAAGAAAACGGACTTAGAAATTTAAAAAATTGGTTGATTGTTCTGAATTGCGAGTAAATAGGGATTTTGCTGCAATTCAATACCCATTACTGTGGAATTACCGTGCCCGGAAAATATTTTCGTATCTATTTGTAATTCATTAATTAGGTATTTGAGTGAAGAAAGCATATCAGAGGAATTAGAATATGGTAAGTCCACTCTTCCAATGCTTCCTTCAAATATACAATCACCAACAAATGCGATTTTGCTAGCATTTGAATTTTCTGACGGAGTTTGATATCTATAAACTACAGAACCTGGAGAATGACCCGGTACATGTAACACCTCTATTTCCAAATTTGAGATTTTCAAGATTTGATTTCCTCCAATCCATACATCTGGTTCTCTAGTATCGGTTTTTTGTAATCCATACAATGACATTGCATCAATAAAATCTTCATAGGCAATTTTTTCAGATTTATGCATATAGATTTGTGATTCATCGGTTAATTGACTTACAGCCATGGCCTCCGAACTATGATCGAAGTGACCGTGTGTCAGAAGAATGTGTTTGATTTGAATCCCTTTATCTAATAATTCTTTTGCTATTTTAACTGCTTCTGGTCCACCAGGATCTATCATTATCGCTTCTTCTGGTTTTCCGAGTATAAAACAGTTAGTGGATAAGGGTCCAACTACATTGTGGTGCCAGATCACTTGCTTATTGATTAATAATCAGTGATCATTAAAAGTAATCTACGATGGAAAAATAATTTGTATGGTTAGATTAAATTCCAAACCAATGATTCCTTTGAATCGCTTTGACATTCCGCAATTGATCTTCAAATCTTGAACTTACTTCAGGGATAATTGTCCCCTTCTGAGTTGGGTTTAACATTCCATCAAAGAAATCAACAGTAGTTTTTCCAATTTCATCAAATTTATATCCTCCCTCTAATATTACTCCTAACTTGTTTTTACAGACTTTATTACTCAGGTTTCCAATTCGTTTACCAATCTCCATGTATCCTTTGGATGATAAAGCTAATGCCCCATATGGATCATTCTCCAATCCATCAAGTCCTAGGGAAATTAACACAGCTTCTGGTTTATATTGTTCAATTATAGGTACAATTACTTCATCAAATGCAGCCAAATAATCGTTATCTCCAGTTTTATAGGGTAGTGGAATATTTACATTGCTCCCAATTCCTTCTCCTATCCCGATTTCCTCAGAATAACCAGTTCCCGGAAATGAAATACTTGGATCAGAGTGCAGGCTAAGATAAACCACTTCAGGTCGACGATCAAACAATCCCTGTGTACCATTACCATGATGATTATCAATATCTAATATAACAACCCGATTGAAACCATTCTGAGTCAAATAATGTGCGGATAAGGCTACGTTATTAAAAAAACAAAAACCCATGGCTACACTAAGTGTTGCATGATGACCTGGGGGTCTTACCATTGCAAATTGGATCGCTTTTTCCTTAATTTTTTCTGCAACTTGAATTGACGCGCCTGCTGCAGTCAATGCTGCTTCATAGGTGAACATATTGGTTGTAGTATCCCCTGTTAAATACATTCTCGGTTTGTTTACACTCCGAACCATTGTCTCAAGCAGACTCATGGAATGCAGTTCCAATACTTCTATTTCATTGGCTTTACGGGCTTCAATGAATTCTGTTTTAAATGAGGCATTGTGCAAAGCTCTCTCAATAAGTTGAATTCGAATGGGGGCTTCTAGGTGATTTTCCCCCATTTCATGTAATAAAGAAGAAGGGTGATTTATTACCTGAAGCACAAATGAATTTATCTTTACTTAACAAAAAAACTGATCGATTATCCAATGAAACAAACTGTAATTAAATTATTAAATATTAATCGAAATAACTAGTAAGTGATTCTTGAATACCTGAACCCGGCTCTTCAGAGGCATCACCATCAAGAATTTTGAACTCAGTTCCATCTGTAAGTGCTTTTACTAGGTTCCGTGCAATTAATGGACCAAATCTCGGTAATCTTGCAATTTCTTCTTCTTTTGCATTAATTATACTCTCGATAGATTTATATCCGGCATTGTAAAGAGATCTAGCCCTAACTCGACCAATATTTGGTATCTCGACCAATGGTAATAGTTCTTTTTTAATTCCATATTTCAATCTATTAATCATAGTAAGTATAGCTTTTCTATGGTTTTTCCATTTGAATATTTTTGAGAATTCAGCTGCACAATGGAGCATCCATTCACAACTTTCACGGACATAATGCAAATCACCTGAAGTCATTGCCAATTCTTTGAAAATATGCTCTTCTGATGACTCATTCAGCCATAATTGCACTGCAAATGCTGTTTTTAAAGTTGTGAAAAATAAATCTTGGTCAAATTCTGAAAAATCATCAAATTCTATATCAATCCAATCATCTGTGTATTTTTCTGCGATATCAAATAAAATATTATAATCTTTTTGTCGTAGATTATAGGATCGGACATCTGGTGTACTTGCAATTAATTGTAAATATGCAATTTCAGGAATTGATTTGTTATTAGATGTCTTTTCCAACCCTTTTTTTAACAATCTTGCAGATAATGGATCCAGATATAATTCTGTGGTTCTTTTACCAAAGGGTGTGGTTCTATAGGGTTCTTTAGTTGTAATTAACTTTGCTTCAACAAGTATATCAAAAACCTTGAGAATTTCATTTTCCACTATGTATAAGCTCCCTTCATTTTGGTACCCATAAAATGTCGCAGAAATCATGGTTATTGCGGTGTCAAAACTAGTAACATAACCAGCGTAAATAAAAGCGAGTATGTGAGATCTTAATGCCGGCTCTGTTCCTAGTTTTGAGTATATTTCTTCTGTATCAGCCCTTATGTAACGATCTAAAATCTCTTGAATTTCAGTATAGTTTCTCGCGACAACAATAGCCTCCCCATATGGATCAAAATTCGGTCTTCCAGCTCGTCCTGCCATTTGTTTATATTCTAATACAGGAATTTGATAATTACCAAATCCCATGGAAAAACGTGAGAGACTTCTAATTATTACTCTCCTACTTGGAAGATTAACACCAGCCGCGAGAGATGGCGTGGAAGATATAACTTTAATTATCCTTTGTCTAAATGCATCTTCAATAATTTTCCTATGTGCAGCGATTAATCCAGCATGATGAAATGCTGAACCCTTCTCAACTGTTTTCGCTAATCGCTCTCTAAGTTCAGTTTTTTCCCCTTTAGAACGAATTGTATTAGCAATTTCTTGTAATTCATCTAAATTCTGTTTGGATAAGATTTTATGTAATTTCTTTGAAATATTTTTCGAAGTGCTCATCGCACTTTTGCGTGTATTGGCAAATACGAGTGCCTGACCGCCTTGAACTACAATTTCAGTGCTGAGAGATATGTACCCGGTAGTATCTGATTTTTCACCAGCAGTAACTATGGAACCGTCTGCATATTTGATAGATCCATTGTGCCATACACCCTCTTTCAATTTTACTGGTCTCCAATCTGATAGAATTAATTCAGCATCTAACCATTCAGCTAGTTCGTCTGCATTAATAATAGTAGCCGATAATGCGACAATCTGGCAGTGTTTTATATTACGTCTGATTAATGATAGAACAACTTCAAGTACTGGCCCTCTATCTGCATCATTTATCAAGTGTATTTCATCAGATACAATTACTTTGATATCATTTAGCCAAGTTACTTTGTGGCGAATAAGAGAATCAAATTTTTCATTGGTTGCAATAATAATATCACTCGATCCCAGCCATGGTGCTTTATTATCCATATCACCTGTAGAAATGCTTACCCTCAAATCCACTGCATCTGCGTATCTAGAAAATTCCTCATATTTTTCAGATGCTAAAGCTCTTAGGGGAGCAAGATATATTGCCTTTCCTCCACTGTTCAATAGGGTTGAGATCATCGATAAAATTGCAATAAGAGTCTTACCAGAGGCTGTGGGGATAGCGACTACAAAATTTTTTCCAGTCAGTAAACCTTTTTGCACTGCTTCTGTTTGTGGTGGATACAGTTTTTCAATACCATCTTGGATCAGAACCGATTTCAAACGATCATCAATCTGAAGATCATCAACCTTCATCTGCATTCTGTCCTATAATTCTGTAAATAATAAATCTATTATATAAATTTGTCAAACACCTGATTATGAGTGAAAAAATCGTAATCTCGATTTTGATCAATAAATCCTTTTAGATTCGGTTAACTTTTAGATTCGATTAATATTATTACCTAGATTGAATATCTTCAGTCGGTTTGTAGGTAGAAACTTCAACACTTTCACGATCTTTCTCGAGTTCTTTTGTTAGTTCTTGATATTGAGCGTTATCCTTCATAAAGATCACAAATTTATTGTAATGATCGTCATCCGTATATTCAGTCATAAAGAGCAGCTCACCTTTTTTATCGACATTTTCCCATCCTCCGATAACTTTGACTCCATTGTCTTCATAAAATTTTCGGAACTGTTGATATCGTGTATTATCAGGTACTTCTCCTTTGTATTGGATTTTGTAAAGTTTACAAATCATAAATGACATATAAAAATTTTAATTAAAAACGTTATGATCAGAGAAATTTTTGCAATTTTTACTTTAAAATACTAAAAGTTACTAAAACTTTGTGAATAAGTATCCTTTTATCAGTTGAAAATGTGTACTTTTCTTGTAACTATCATTGTAAATCTTAGGATGTTACATTAGGACTACTGACTTGAGCCCCATCATCACGGGATATACCCATAAAGACTTGTTTCAGGATCCATCAACACTCATTTTGCTTTCCTAAACCGTCTCTCTTCAGATCATTATTACCTAATCTGAAGTGCCTTTCCTCTCATAAGGTCTTACAACAGACTTTCAAAGATGACGTAATACCCGTAACCCTAATGAGAATTGAAATACATACAAGTGTATGTCCTTACTCCAATAATATCCATAGATGTTTGAGTATTTAAACTACTGAATATTAAAAATGTACACATTTTTCCTTCATGAGTCAAAAATTTGAGCATTATGGTTTATCTAACCAGCCTGGCTGTGGTTGATATAAAGTACCATCTCTCCTCATCTGCTGAACAACACCTCTAGCATATTCACTGCCAAGATCCTCTCTCTCTGCCTCTTCATAGAGTAGATCTTCCTTAAACTTACCCCCCGCATCACGATATAAGAAATCGATTATACTTAATAATTTGGTAAGTTTTGTTCGTCTAGTACTTGTTTGACCAGAATAAAAGGCATCGATATCGGTCATTCCTGTCTCTGGATCGGTTGCAATCTCAGATAAACTTGATTTCATCAATTCAATGGCTTTTTGTGCATCCTGCTTGGACACATGATTCCTAAGAGCTGCTTTAGCTCTTGCCTCTGCAAGTCTTACAATCCCTTCTAATTGCCTTGCAGTAATTGTAATTCTCTCCTTGGATTTGCCATCCTCTCCCTTGGCGTATACATTTCGCATAGATACATAAAAATCTTCAATTAATTCTGAAGCTTCATCTGTTAATATTGGATTATAATGACTTTTTGCATAAGCAATATATTTCTTAAGTTGCTCTTCGGTTAGTGGTGGTTTATTTAATTGGGCAGTCCCATGAAATCTGTGCAATTTCAAAATATGTTCTGCAAGGATAGAATCTTGTTTTTCATCAGGTTCGTCACGAATCACAAATACTAAATCAAAACGGGATAATATTGCTGGTGAGAGATTCACGTTTTCTGAAAATGTTCTATGGGTTTCATATCTACCATACTTGGGATTGGCTGCTGCTAATACACCAGTACGAGCATTCAAAGTAGCTACTATACCTGCCTTTGCAATACTAACTGTATTATGCAAGATAAGTCCATTATTAAGGAAATTTTGGCATGGCTCTATGGTTACATCATAAACCCAATTAGTTTTCAATTTACCTTCATTTTTTATAAATTCAATATTTTTTATTCTTAACCATCTGAATTTCATCAATCTTCGAATATCAGCAACAATATCCGATACTTCCATTAGTTCATTGATAATTGATGACTTAACACTTTTAATTAAATTAGTTCTTTTTGCATCATTATAACCACCATTTTCAAGATAATCTATGCTACCCCTTTGAATTCCAACTAATTGAGCAATGGCAAATTGAGACAGACTAATCCTTTCATGTAATTTTCTAAAGTCAGTAGTTTGTTTAAGTTCAATCAAAATTAATTCAATCTTATTTTCTATTGTTTCAAGATAATTCCGAATAACATCGATAGTTATGCCATAATTGCCTTTGATGTGTTGATAAAAATATCCGTCATATGTAATTCCTAATCTTGTAAGACACTGCTGAATTTTTAATCCAACGCTAGGTGGCATTACATCATGTTTTCTATTAAATGATTTACTTCTATTTAACAAATATATTAGTTTTTCATTCTGAAGGAGATGCGGTATTACAATATTTGAGAACTTATCTAAACTATCACCAGTAATGTAAACTTTGTAGCGAAATCGTGAATCTTGACCGAGATTATAATAATAAAGATCTCTTGTTATACGGCTTTGTATTCCCAAAGTGAGTAATAAATCCTGATAATCATAAGCTAATCCTTTGGATGAAGTCGAATATGCTAAAGCTTCGCTTTCAATAGACCCATCGCCGTCAAACGCAGCCCTTAAAAACGGGATCCGAATATTTTCTTTTGCAGAAAATATCATCGATGGGATACGTTTGTGAATACTCAATCGAATTAATTCAGGGAAATTACCATTCATATAATCGTAAAGAGACTTTGATATGATTCTTATTGTTCGATTTTTTTTAGTATAATCAATTGGGTTAATTCTAAATGTTTTGAAAATATTACGTTTCATTTTTGTAATAATACCAACATCAGTATTGCTAAGTCCAATTTCTTTAGATGAACCATCATAAGAATATCCTTCGGAAACAAAAAAACCTAAAAATTCAGCCAAGTTCTCATCTATTTTTTCCGGGAGTAATACCGGTTTTCTACCAGTTTGATAATTATTATTTAGTCGAGTTGAACCATGATACTCAATATTTCTTAATGCTGGTACAAAATCGCCTACTTTGATTTTATCAGCATCAAGGGTTATGTTTTCACCATTGTGAAATGTATATACCGGATGCTCTGGTGTGACAATAATATGTCTCCCATTAGAATAACTAATTTTGATAAAATGATCTGGTGCTTCATGACGACTGACTCTATTAATATTCATTTCAAAAGTTTCATCAAAATCAGTTGATTGGATTTTATAATCAAGATCGTGGATAGGTAAGATTTCACAATTTATTCCTTCTACAAATTTCTCAGGATATTTATCAAATAGAGAATCTACAAACTTGCCAATTTGCATAGTAGTTTTGTCAATAAATGAAATTTCCAAAGATGGGTGATACGAGTGCTGCTCCATCGCCTCATGAATTGCTGATCGATCCAATTCATTCATCTTATCAAACTCATCAATCATACAGACACCTCGGTCTGCTAAAACTAGAGCACCAGCTTCCAATGTGATTTCTCCAGTATCTGGATCGCGTATGATCGCTGCGGTATTATGAACTACAAAACCATTTACAATAAAATTATGACTTGAAGGGATTGTCAGATCATAAACATAATCATCTTCAGCTTTGATGAATTCAATCTCTTTTATCTCATCCCAAAAGATATCAGAATTACTAATCTGTTGAAGGACCTTAAATTGTTTCTTGTATTCATTATCAAGTAATTGGACCTCTTGGATTAAATCTTTGAGGAATTCTGAACTTTTGGAAGAGAACAAATTACTATTATGATCATAAATTGCTTTAAAGAGACGTAAAGGTATTTTTGGAGATCTTCCCTTTCTCTTGAAGTATTCGTAAAGCTGATTCTCATTAATTGCTAACTGAAGTTTAACTTCAGTATCTGAATAAACTTGTTTTAGTTCGAGATAGATTTTATTCCTGATTTCGAATGGTATACGTCTTCTATGGTTTCTCCAATCTAATTTTATTTGACTTAGAACATTTGCTAGTCGCTCATAGCTATACCCCGTTGTGTCATTATATGGAGAGAATCCACTCTTTCTACCACAGATGTCTCTACTGCTTTGACCATAAAATTCTATCAGTTCACGTATAATCCTGTTAATATTCGGTATGGTATCGACATTAGAGTGTTGGTTTCTAGGTCGAATACAGTAATCATGAAGTTTTCTAACTTTATCAGGATGGTTAAAGGATATTTTTTCTTGGAACTTTTTAAAACTGGCATATTGACTGAATGTCAATTCATATTTCTTATGGTTGGCATTAATAATTGTGCCATCGGCTTTAATCGATTTCTTAGGAGGACGTTCTTGGACGAACGATACAATTTCGAATTTCAATAAGGAATATTGTACAAATTCAATCAATTTTTTACTTATTGATGAAATACCTATTTGATTCGACCCAGAATTTTCTTCCCGTCTAATACCAATCCAACCATCACTATCAAATAATCCTTGCAGAAATTGAGTCAAAAAGATTTCAGGATAAGTTAAAATCTCATAGTTAGGTGCAATCGTTTGTGACTTGGGTGAGTATGTTAATCCAAAATATGAGAAGATATGAGCAATCAATTTAGAATTAATTCTCATTTCAGCAGATCTTTTCTTGCTTTTAGGAGTAAAATTTAGATTAAATCCCAGTGCTTCAAAAAAAGAATAGAAAATCTTAGATAATTCAGGTTCATCATTCGATAATCCAATAGACACGCCTCCCCAAGATTTTTCATGTTTACCGATTGACATTCTTCCATCACCAGCTGTAAGTCCCATAATATAGAACCAAGTTGGATTGAGTTGCAACGGAAGTCTGATTGTTTTTCCTGGATTTACCTGAATATGTATTGTGTCATTAAATTGATCCAACAAAGGGGATTTAGATAATTCACACAATTTTCTTAGCATTTCAAACGAGACATTACCTCGTCGAGATTTGCTTTTCCATGTATAGGGAGCATCTTCAGAGACATCAAGCAGATCAGCGATTTCTTTTAGAGTGTAGTTATTATTTTCTTGAATTTGACAAAGTAGTTTCCTTACCCTATCCTGCATGTTCAACAATATTATTCGTGATGGATAATCGATAAGAAGATCAATAATTGAAGGAACAGCCTTACTTTCTGATAAAGGTAATCTTTTAATTGATGCAATCCTTTCACCTTTTCTTAAATGACTTGCTTGTTTCCAGACAAGACCATATTTCGGTTCAAGAGAAAATATTGTCGTTTCAGGAGTTAATTTTAATTCACGACCTGTTCGTGCCTTTATTTTTATAAGTTTACTTGGACTTTTTATTCGCCAAAATTTTTCAACCTTTTGCTCTTTTATCATTAAATTTTCTGAATGGAAGGTTCTAAGATCTGTTCTTACATTATTTACATAATCAATTCCTTCCTTGTAATTGTTTATGACATTACCTTGAAACTGAGGTTCAACAAGCTCCGATATTGTCATAATTGAATTATTTAGAAATATATTACTATCAGCAGATACACATAGTCCGGCTGCCGAAGATCCCTTACCTGAGGTGTACAATCCCCGGGGTGCAATTCCCTGAACATATCTCAATAACTGTGATTTTGCAGTTCCAGGATCTCCAACTATCAAAATGTTTGGTTGACCTCTAGTGGTAAACCCATCTGGAAATACTTTGTCTACACCTCCAAATAACATGGCAATAGCAGCTTCCTTAACATTATCCAATCCAAAAATTGCTGGGGCGATTGAGTTTAGGATGTGATCATGTATTTTGGGATCTTGGGCTAGATCGAGAAACATTTTTTCCTCTTCTGGGCTGATTATTACGTATTCGTCCTCTTTAGTTAGAGATTCGATATAATTTGTATCAACCCAACCATCATATGTTAATATCTGACCCTTTTTCATTAATTTGGTTGGTTTAATCCTAATAATCCCACCAACTTGAACACGATCACCCGGTCTTACAGCATTTACCGTATCATCCATTAACCTGCATGCTATCGATTTGGGTGAGGCACCTGGTGGTAAGTCCTCTGGTTTCTCCTGTAGGGTTACCATCTGCCAATCTATCAATTTTGATCTTCTTTGATCTAGCAGAAATTCTTTTGACTTGCAGGTATCCATAATACAACGATTGGGTTTTACATAAATTCCATCACTGAACAACATGCGATTTTCATGTCCCTGCTCATTACACAGGTATATTGCTTCAGTAATTATGGATTTTATTTCAGTAGTTCGAATTATGATACCCTCCAGCCATCTAAGCGTATCAACATGATTAGCCCGGATATCTCGAATATTGATTTTACTGGGAATATTACTAAATCTGACAAAAAATGAATCCTTTTCAATAATTATTTCCCGATAATAATCAGGATTCTCGATTTTAACATGATCTGCTAAAGCTTCAGATCCGACTTCAATGGCAAAATATGGATTCTCAACCACTGTAGATGCTAAATCTAGATCGTGTGTATCATCAATTAGTACTAAATCTTCATAATCAACAAAAAGCGATCTACTCCCATCTCGGATCATTCTATTTACTTGATCAACATATTTGAACTCTCCATCATCATTCTGGTAGTTCTGAAAAAATGAAGAATACGCCTCTAGTAACTCTTCGCTAGATTCAATTGTCATATTTTTCACCAAGTAGTTAGTTTGCTTGCAAAAACGTTGAATATTCTGCTTTTCATTTAAATTCCCGTTTTTCAATTATATAAAGCGTTGAGGAGTTAATTATAAGTGAAATTTTTATTCACCTGCTGTCATCGACCCCACATTATTATTCCATGACTTGAACAGGTTGTTCAGTTTTTGATACAACCAGGCTTCTTCCTTGGATAAAGTTTTGAGATAATTATCCTCGGAATGGCCAATCGTGGATAAGTTCAATATTTTTCTAAATCTAAGTCGTAAAATAGTATTGAAACTTCCCTCAATGCTAGTTAGCTTCCTTCTAGCATTATTCGTATTCTCTTTCTTCAGTCTTTTTATTTCATGATGTACTCTTCTATACAACAGGGGGTCAATTTCTAACAGCGATCGTTTTTCTCCTTCCTGATGAGCAATTGATCTAATGCTTCTAGGAGATATCACATCATCACCCAGTATTTTTACAGTCTTATTTTCATCTAGAATACGAGCTATCCATAAAGGTGCTTCTGTCTCCTGATCTTTTGTTAGATTCAGATTAATTCCATCTATTCTGAGATTTAGATTATCAACAAGTGGTAAAATTTTAACATTTTCGTCTTCCAACTCGAAATTAAGACGGGTTAAATCTAAATCTATCTCCGACATATAAAAATCCATTTTCTAATATAAGATAAGTACTTTGGTTAACATTAGAAAAAATATTTTTGGTTTTTATAAATGATCAGGAAATTATCCAAATAGGCAGTATTTTTTGCTTTCAGACTAAATTCAATTGGTTTTTTAATAATTTATGTTCATTTCATATTAATTTGTATAGAAAATGATATTCCTACGAATATTGAAAAAAAAATAAAAATACCAAGAATAAAATTGTCTAATATGCCAAAGTCCTGCAAGTATATCTTCGTTCTTGGTAGCGTTTTAAGCGGTCTGGGTAAAGGGATAGTAACATCCGCTATCGGTAAAAATTTGCAGGTTAGGAATAAAAGCATCTCTATCGTAAAAATTGATCCATATCTGAACATTGATGCTGGTACAATGAGTCCAATTGAGCATGGAGAAGCCTATGTTGTTGAGGACGGAGGTGAGTTGGATGAGGACTTTGGACATTATGAACGATTTCTTGGGATTTCAATGACTAGTAAACAGAATATTACTACTGGTCAGGTCTACCTAAGTGTTATCCAAAAGGAACGACGGGGAGACTATTTAGGAAAGACGGTTCAAGTAGTTCCCCATGTAATCAATGAAATTCTATTGAGATTAAATGAATTGGAAAGTGAATATGAACCGGATTTCATGCTTGTCGAGGTGGGGGGTACAATTGGGGATATAGAGAGTCAACCATTTTTAGAAGCGATTAGACAATTAATTAGAAGTAGACCCGAATCGGATACTTTGATTGTTTTAGTGACTTATGTTCCCTATCCACAACATATTTCTGAACACAAGACGAAGCCAACTCAACATTCAGTTCGAGAATTGCGTGCAACAGGACTAGTTCCCAAGATTATCATCTGTCGCAGTGAGATACCCGTCGATATAAAGACGATGTCTAAAATTGCATTTTTTAGTGATGTTCCAGAAAATGCGGTTTTAAGCTTACCGGATCTAGATTCTGTATTTAAAGCTCCACAGGTATTGGATAAACAATTCTTATGTAATCTTATTGAACAAAATCAACAACTCAGATTTGAAAATCCCAATTGGAATGAAATAGAGGATCTTATTAAGCGAATAAGTAATCAAAAAGGAAAACTTGTGATTGGAGTTCCGGGAAAATATACCGATTTAGTTGATTCCTATATCTCTGTTAATGAGGCACTAAAACATGCAGGATTTAAATATGAGGTTGGAGTAGAACTAAAACATATATCCACAGAAGCACTTGAAAAGGACTCGGAAGCACTAAAAGAGTTTGACAATGTTGATGGAATTTTAGTTCCTGGAGGATTTGGTGATAGGGGAACAGAGGGGAAAATATTGAGTATTAAATATGCACGGGAAAATAATATACCCTTTTTGGGAATATGTCTGGGATTTCAGTTAGCCATTGTGGAATATGCAAGGAATGTAATTGGGCTTGAAAATGCCAATTCCACAGAAATGAACGAAAGCACACCGCACCCGGTTGTCACCATGCAGTTTGATCAACTTCAAGTAAAAGATAAAGGGGGCACCATGCGATTGGGATCTTATCCGATTAAAATTATCCCGAAGACAAAAATATTTCGACTTTATGGCAGGGAGCTCATAAATGAACGCCATAGACATCGATACGAGATAAATACAAAATATTTTGATAGGTTACTGGATGGAAATTTAAAATTCACCGGTTTTTATAATGAATTAGTGGAAACTATGGAGCTAGAAGGTCATTCTTACTTTATGGGTGTACAATTTCATCCAGAATTTAAAAGTTCACCATGGATGCCTTCACCTGTTTATGATGGACTGATTCAGAACGCAATTAAAAGAGCAGAACAAAGAGGCACTCTGGTCCGTGTTTGACTTACTTGAAGAAGCGATAAATGAAGAAACGAAAAGGATCTATCAGCAGAACAATTGGATGCATAAGTTTTCTGAATTAATTGATAAGTTACCCAATTTACCGCTACCTTGGAAAGAAAAAAAGTTAATTCATCCCATAAAATCAAGTATTCCCTCGATAACAAAAATCGCTGGTGTTGATGGAGGAATAATATCCGAAGCCATGTCTGGTATTGATATCATCCTTTACCGTGCTGTGGCTTGTATTTTTCATGGGATAGGAAAAAAAGTTAAGGCAACTTACCTTCCTAATTTTGATCCTGATCCCTTTCTATTTTTTAGTCCGTCATTAGATTCAAGAATGGAATTTAGTAGCGTTGGTACTTTACTGCGCTTAAAAGTTGAGTATCAAATAGCTAAAGAAACTATAAATCAACATAATCCAACTATTCTATTTTTAGACGGAAAAATTGCTCCTTTGTCATCAGATTTCAATCTCCAAAATGTTGGTCCAATTATAAACCAGACTGCTCTACAGATGAAAGAAGCATATCGTGACTTGGTTAATATTGCCATTGAAAATGATGTACTGTTATGCGGAATTGTAAAAGATTCAAGATCTAAAGAACTAACCAAAACAGTCATGGATACCATTCCCAAATGGATTAGATCAAAAGAAATTGAGTCCAAAGAACTAAAGGG
>CAZRLL010000008.1:0-9478 GCA_964600735.1 uncultured archaeon | reverse complement strand
TGATCAGAGCTTCTCCTCAAATATACTTTCAACTGGCCAACGATCTGCTTGGTTATCCTCGCCGGTACCATCGTGGCTACCCACCAGTCCTGAAATTGAAATTTGGAGCAGTTTGGTCCGACCCATTGCTGAAGACCAGCCAATTCGTATTGAAATACTGGTTAATAAAAAATCAGAGCAGTTTCACCAATTAATAAATATTGCAATGGGAGCACTATCGATGTTATCAAACCATGGATTACCAGTTGCCTTACCGACGGTTATTTTAGAAGCAGACGAAAGAGCAAGATTATCAATCAGTCACTTGGAAGCAGTTATTGATCAAATATCCATATCCTTAGGAATACCAAAAGAACAGATAAGAAAAAGAAGATCTTTTAGTTCGAATATAAAATATCAGGAGTGAAAATTATATTCAGTTATAATACACTCTCTATATGTTTAATATATCAAATTGACATAGTTAAATTGCCATGGCAGGTAGTATTGGATTAGGTACAGTAGTGGCAACAATAGAAGGACCTACTCCTTTCGAATTCCATTTTGTTGTTTCAGAAGAAACTGCTCGTTCATTCATTGAAAGTGGTATATTCATTCAAGTTAAACATGAAAATGATTTAATTTTGGGTGTAGTGCAATCGCTTCGCAGAGTTAATCGATATTTTTCATCCTCAGATATAATCCATGGTTCTTCTCATGGTATTGAAATTCCATCCATTTATCCCTCTGAACGTTGGGATTATCTAGTAGCTTATGTACGTGTACTTGGATGTTTCCGCAATAATATTCAATCAAGGGCTACTAAACCTGTAATACCTGGGTGTTCTGTTGAATTAGCAGAGGATAAGATACTGATAAAATTTCTTGGATTAAAGGAATCAGGATTAAATATTGGAAAAATAAGACAATCAAATCTAGGTGCAGTTATTGACTTAGATCGTCTTCTTCAAAAGCATTTAGCAATATTATCTATCAGTGGTGGGGGTAAATCTTATGCAGCTTCCGTAATAATTGAGGAGTTATTATCTAGAAAATCATCCCAAGGACGACCTGGAGTAATTATTTTTGATGTTCACGGTGAATACAAAAAATTAGTTAATATAAGAAAACATCCTAAATTTAAAAATGTTGAAATCAAGAAATTTAATGCAGATCAATTTTCCATGGCAATTTCTTATCTTAGATCCTCAGATTTTGGTAAATTTTTTCCAACTATGAGCCCTGCTCAACAGAGAGAATTAAATAAAATCCTTACAAAATTTAGGATTAGCTACAAACCAGTATCACTAGAAAATATTATCAATGAAGTATTTCAAAGTGAAATGAATGTTCTAGTTAAGGATGCATTACTAGGTTGGCTTACAATATTGAAAAACACTCGATTATTTGGCAATTCAGAGTATCCGCAATTAAATGATACAATAAAACCAGGTAGGTTAATAATATTCGATTTTGCTTCTATCACGTCATTATGGAAAAAGCGAATTCTCATTTATTATTATCTACAAAGAATTTTCGAATTGAGAAAACAAAAAGAAATACCTCCGGTGATATCATTTATTGAAGAAGCACATCAGTTTGCTCCAGAAATTGAAGCTACCCCTTCCAAATCAATAATTCATACAATTGCACGTGAAGGGAGAAAATTTTTGTGTTCCCTTGTCTTGATCAGCCAACGCCCGGTTAATTTATCAGCCACTGCATTGTCCCAGTGTAATTCCCATTTAATATTAAGAATACTTAATCCAAATGATTTAGCCTGGCTAGGAAAAACAAGCGAAGGAATAAATCAAGAAACATTAGGCATGATAACATCATTGGGAGTTGGAGAAGGTTTGTTAGTCGGTGAAGCAATCAATTATCCAATATTTATTCAAATCCGGAAAAAACTGGTCAAGGTGGAATTTGATGGGAATTCGATTTCGCAGGAAAGCATAAAATATGATAAAATCGAGTTATTACCCAAAATTTAATAAAAAAATATATATTTGGCTTAATTAAAAATTTTCAACTTTTTCAGTAATCTATATTAGGATATAGTTTGAATGCTCAAATCAAAAATAATTTTTTTAGTCATTAAAAATGGTGGCGAGAGCGGGATTTGAACACGCGAGTGCGAAGCACAGTAGTTTTCGAGACTACCCCCTTGGACCAGACTTGGGTACCTCGCCATCATATTAAAGAAGTAAACCAAGAATTAAAAGATTTATTATGTAAATAATTTCTTTAATAAAGTTAAAAATATAACAAAAAGCTTGGCTTGTAGTTAATATTATGTCACAGAGTTGTTTTAATTATAAATTTAATCCTCATCTTCTTCGTCCTCATCATCATCGGTCGGGAGTTCAAGTCTAGTAATTGCTTGCCAAAGCATAGTACGTGCGTGATAAGGGCAGTTTGGATCACTTGTTGTATCTTCAAGTAATTCGATTGCATTTATTGCTCTTACTGGTAAATCCATTGAATTATCATTAAGTGTTTCTACACTTTTTATTGCGGCTCTTCGAATATTTCGAGGAACACTTTGATCCTCCGAAATGTGGTTTAGTACCTCGATTGCCTCTTTTACCTGTTCTTTTGCTGCAGACATGGTAAAGCACCTCATTAACACAGTCTTGGTTGATTAAGATCGTGTCAGATTTCATTTTTTTGCAATGGGTTTTATAATCATCGAAATATACCTCGGCTTATCGATCGAATTTATTCTAAGAATTATATTTTGTTGAAATATTATAAAATTTATTTTTGACCAAAATCAATTTTTCGCCAAGTATAATCCTCTGATGCGATTAATGTACAATTGGACGGAGATGACAGGTCAATAATTTCCAAATGATTTGGAGAATTATCACAAATATCGTGACTGAATTCTACGATTTCTTCTAGTTTGGGCATATATTCATAACCGTAGTTTTTTCTAGCATCACCCACAGACACAAATCCTTTTGCTTCTAGAAAATGGGATTGAGACTTAAAGAACAATTCTGCATATTTATCGGGTTCAATCATGTTTTTACCTTTGACTAATGTCAGACGAATTACCTTTCTGGTGTTCAGTGAGGGCATTAAATCAATTGTTTCCAGCATGGAATTCCAGGCTTTTTTCGGATCAAAGGGTCTTGTTATTGCTGAATGAACCTTTGGAGAAGCACCTGCGATGGTTAGATAAAGTTGTGTAGGCAAATTTTCAAGATTAGCTAATACCTCTGGTTGGGTTCCATTGGTAACTAAAAATGTAGATAATCCCATGTTATGACAGATTCCTAAAAACTCGTCCAGATGTTTGTAAAGGGTAGGTTCACCGGACAAGGAAATAGCAACATGAATTGGACTATTTGCTTCCTCCCATCTCGTACGATTTACATTTGAATGACCACCATAACCGGATATTAATTTTCGTTGACCATTTATCATTTCAACTAAAATTTCATTTGGATCATCATGAACTATTTTGCTCATATCACTACCCATTGCATAACTTTCTGAACGCCAGCAAAAGGAACACCTTTCAGTACACCATGTAAGGGCTGGACTTACTTGTAAACATCTGTAAGCGGCAATTCCATAAAATCGATCCTTGTAGCAGGATCCATTACTTTGAAGATCCTGTTTTAACCAGTGACAGAGTTTAACACCTGAGTGGTTCCCTACAAGATAATAATTTTGAGATTCAAGGTTTTTTCTTAGGTCAAAAGGCATCGTGTTATTTAAATCCACAAGTGGATTTACCATATATTCCATCATACTGGACAATATTTCAATAGTATGATAAGAACGATGATTTATGAAAATCGGAATTTTAATTAAATTAAATGGATTATTTACGGTATTATAATGTAAACAATAAATGAGTTACTTATAAAAATGGGTTTAAGGTTGATAGAACCAATTTACAATTAAAAAAAATAATTTATCGTAATTTGTCTGTTTTATCCAATTTGATGCGATTTTGTGGTGAATTATAATCAATCAGATTGAAGATTTTAGCTATACCGTTTGTGTTTGTGGTGATGATGATTGTGGTTCAATCGCACCGTTCTCCCAACATCAATTCGCGAGAACTAAAATTTCTGCTTATCTAATAGGAAATTCTAGATTTAGATTCCTTATTCTCAGTCTAACAGTTGCATTTTTAGGTTTAATCTCAGAATTTACTTCGCTTCCCATTGCGATTACGTATTTCTGGTTGATTTCTGCATTACTTGGTTTGATAGTTCCAGTTCAAATGACTATAAAAAGCCTAAAAAAAGGAAAGTTAACGATTAATACATTATTGACTGTTGCCACATTATCTGCATTATGGTTAGCTCTTTATGTAGAAGCTGTCATTCTAGTTGTAATATTTTCACTTGGAGAAATTTTAGAATCATTATTAGTAAAAATAGTGGAAAGTGATTTAGAAGGTCTTAAATCATTTGTTCCTAAAACAGCAACAGTAATTGATCAGTATGAGAAATTTCGTGTGATTGAAGTTAATTCAATTCAAAAGGGTCAGAACTTATTGCTAAGAACGGGAGATATTGTACCGGTTGATAGTATTGTCGTTGAGAATGTACTTGAGATACAGAAAACCCATTTAACTGGAGAATCTCGAATTGTTACTATCTTGCCAGGGGAAGAAATTTATGCGGGATCGATTGTTATTCAGGGATCCAGTAAAATAAAATCGATTGTAAATGGAAATGATAGTCAAGTTCATCACATTGTAAAATCAGTTGAAGAAGCACTTAAACGTAAATCATCCGCAGAGAGATTTGGCGAGAAATTTGGTAAATATTACACCCCCTTTGTATTTATCCTTGCAGCAGTTATTGCATTTATTGTGCCCCCTCTCTTATCACAACCTCACAGTGAATGGGTAATGCGAGCCTTGGTAATATTGGTCGTTTCCTGTGCTTGTGGACTTGCGGTATCTGTTCCAGTGACTATGATCTCTGCAGTTGCATCTGCTTCTAAAAATGGGATATTAATTCGAGGTGGAGCGAGTATTGAAAAAATAGGTAAAATTAATGCAATAGTATTTGATAAAACTGGAACTTTGACCATTGGAAAACCAAGAGTAAAAGAAATTGAAATATTTAGCAAGAATGAAGAGAAAACCCTTTTACAATTAGTATTTGCATTGGTATTCCGTTCAAACCATCCAATATCCAAAAGCATTGTCGATTATCTGGGTATTAATTCATCCGCCTCCAGTAATGATGTTTATGAGTTTAAGGAAATTGCAGGAATAGGTTTGAAAGGCAGGATTCAAGAGAATCTTATTGAACTTATACGTGACCTCGAATTGAAGTTTGATGAGTATATAACAAAAAAATATGGAGAAGCATCATCATATTCTCTAATTCGTTTTAATAAGACAGACAAGGGTGTAGTAATTTTTGAAGATAGCATTAGACCAGAGGCAAAAAAAACAATAAAGGAATTGAAAAGAAAAGGGATGCATATATCAATGCTCACTGGTGACAATTTTTCTGCAGCAAAAGAAGTAGCTGAAAATCTAGAAATCGATGATTTTGAAGCTCAAGTGTATCCATCTGAAAAAGTTGACCGGTTGAATGCATTAAAGAAGAAATATGGTTATGTTGCGATGGTGGGAGATGGCATTAATGATGCCCCTGCTCTTGCTGAAGCCGATGTAAGCTTTGCCATGGGACATTCTGGTTCGGAAATAACAAGTAATATTTCAGATATTGTATTAATGGAAGATAATTTAGAGAAAATACTGTTAAGTATCTCACATGGAACTTATGCCTATAAAATTGCTAAAATGAATATTTTATTTTCGTTGATCACGGTCTTTGGACTACTAGTTCTTGCAGGTTTGGGAATTCTAGACCTAATTTCTGGTATTATTGCGAACGAAGTAACTGCATTGTTAATCATCGCAAATGGTCTTCGATTGTTAAAATTTAACACTAATAATTAAATTTGCCACTTTTTTAAATATAAAAAAACCGATATTACATTAACTTGATAGTTTTTGTCAGAAAAAAGATAATGAATTCTAGATATTATGTTTAATATAGGAATCCACTATAACAATTAAAAATTTAGTAATACGTGAGAAAGAAAAAGTCTCTTGATAGACAGTACAGTCTAATCGCTAGCCTACAAAATATGGGTGAGAGGATTCTTTTCTCATTTTCTGGATTATATGCTGATTATCATGGAGCTACAGCAACAGAGCAAGGAATACTACTATCTTTACGCAATATACTTTCATTTATGGCTCAACAGGTTTTTGGCAAAGCATCAGATAAGTATGGCAGATCAATTATTCTATCGATTGGATTTCTTATTTCTGCAATTTCATCATTCTTAATGTTCAATGTGACAGAACCAATTGCAATAATCGTGGTATTTGCATTTTATAGTTTAGGATTTTCTGCAATCCAACCAGCATGGTCCGCGCTTATTGGTGACACCTATGAAAATGAAAGGTCCAAAATGTTGGGGCACATTGGAGCTATTGCCTCGTTAATTGGTGGAATATTGTATCTATTAGTTGGAATTTATAGTGATAAAACAGATAAACCATACGATTTGTTATTTGGATTTGCTGCCATCAGTTTTGCCTTCGCATTTGTTGTGGTTGTAATACTGTCTCTAACATCAAGATTACCAAAACATGAAGTGAATTTAAAAAAGAATATCTCAATTTTTGAACCTTTGAAAAATATTAATTTTCGAAAATTTGTACTATTGGATGCGATTTTCGCATTCAGTATGGCTACTACTTGGCCACTATTTCCAAAAAGAACCAATGAATTAGCTACAACCTCACAAGTCACCATCATGTGGTTTATAGCGTTCCTTGGATTTAGCATTACAGCAAAATTTACCTCTCAAATTAAACATAGAATAGGATCTTATAACCGGTCGTTTTACATTTCTAGGGCTTTAATCTGGACGGTTCCCTTCACCTTCGCCTTTGCTACTTCATGGATCCATTTAGTGTTTGCTAGAATCATCGCAGGAACGTCCTTTGGATTTTATACAATATTGCAAAAAGAATATATTTTGGAAACAGCAGCAATATTGGAACGACCAGAGGATAGGGGTTGGTGATTAGGTACTCATAGCTTCGTATTTGGTCTGTTTACATTTATCGGATCACTACTAGCTGGTTTCTTGATAGATTACGCAATGATGAAAAACGAGTCAATTCATTATAAAGAGTTATTTCTCTTTACTGCCTTCTTAAGATTTATCGCTTGTTTTGGTTTTTTATTGATTCCCTTTCCTGCAATAAACAATAATAAGGATTCAAATCCAAGGAAAATAGATTAACAATGTAAAATAATAATATTTGGAAAAACTCAAACTGATCTCATTTTGATATTTACTTCAATTGAGAAAGAATTTTCTCAACGTTTGTAGATAAAATAGATGTGATAATATGTACAATAATTACTATATTGAAGAATTTGATCCATTATCTGCTTCAGATGAATTGTGGGACATGTACTTCGACTATAATGACAAATTATTTGAAGAATTAAATCCTGGAGACCCTATTCCACCTAGGTCATTGTATAAGAAATTCTTAACTTATCCCCATCCTCACTACAAGAGTATCCGTTATAATATGTTTCCAAAAAATGATAGATCGCTTATTATTGGAAGAGGGATCATCAATATAACACTGGAAGATGCTCCCGCTTACGAAACAAACAAACAAACAAACATGTAGCGAATGTAAATTTATCTATTAGTAATGATTATCGAAATCAGGGATTAGGAACAAAGTTTCTGAAAAAATTGTTAAATGATATCGAAACGTATGGAAAATCGACTATACAATCGGGAGTAGTACTAGATTCAGGGCATCAATTTTGTAAAAAATATAATGGGATTCTCGCATTGCAGGGTGCTGAAAACAGACTATATATGAAAAGTGTTGATTGGCAATTAATGGATAAATGGAGGGAAGAGGGATTGAAACGCACAAACGAAGTTACTCTAGAAATGTTTAATGAGGTTCCTGAACATAGTATTCAGGAATATGTGGATCTTTACACCGAAACCATGAACCAACAACCACTCGGAGAAATAGAAACCCGTTCTAAAATATCAGCTGAATCGAGAAGGATAAATGAAACCAGATTTAAAGAGAAAGGACTTGAATGGACCACTATCATCAGTAGGGAAAAAGATGGAAGAATCAGCGGTTTAACTGAGATATTTTATATAAATGACTATCCACATGAAATTGAACAGGGATTGATCGGTGTAAAAGAGGAATATCCAGGAAAAGGTCTTGGCAAGTGGCTAAAAGCTCAAATGGCATTTTTTATAAAAGATAGTTACCCATCTATTGATCACATCACTACAGGAAATGCAAATGAGAATGCAGCGATGTTATCAATAAATAATCGAATGGGATTTAAGGAACATCAATCGGGCACCAGTTATAAATTTAGAACTGATGAACTTAGCAAAAAACTTGGTTTAACGATTTCTAGGATTTATATAGTTTAAATTTGTACTTTCTGAATTAAAGAAATTATGAGCCTTTTCATAAATTATTACTTGTTTTACATTTGTTGTAACAAATCTATTGTCTCACAACCTAACCATTTTTTTTTGAATGAATTGGTTATCACATGTGATCGTTGAAGAACCCGAAATTTACAAATCAAGGTATAATATCAGAATAGTTACTGCGACAAGTCTTTTTGACGGTCATGATGTCAGCATTGGAATTATTCGAAGATTACTTCAAGATTCGGGTGCAGAAGTCATCCACCTTGGTCATAATCGATCTGTGATGGATATTGTTAATGCTGCAATTCAGGAGGATGTCCAAGGAATATGTGTATCTAGCTACCAAGGAGGGCATTTAGAATTCTTCAAGTATATGAAAG
Source organism: uncultured archaeon (assembly GCA_964600735.1). Taxonomy (GTDB): domain Archaea; phylum Asgardarchaeota; class Heimdallarchaeia; order Heimdallarchaeales; family Kariarchaeaceae; genus LC-2. The sequence goes on along the minus strand of CAZRLL010000008.1, from coordinate 608 downwards.
ATTTATTGCTAGATCTTGGTTCACACATCAAAATATTTGGCGGTGGTGGCGGTGTAATAATACCTTCAGAAATTGAGGAATTACATAAATACGGGATCAACAAGATATTCTCACCAGATGATGGGCAAGAGATTGGATTACAGGGAATGATCAATTTCATTCTCCGTGAATGTGATTTTGAGACTGAAAAATTTCATAGTAATGACCAAAAGGAAACAAAAGAAAAACAATGGCAATATACGGCAGGACTAATAACTGAATTGGAAAATTCGATTCAAAACCAGAAAACTTCAGATCGTGTAACTAATGAAATTGGTCAAATTACTAACAAAATTCCAGTAATAGGAATTACAGGTACTGGAGGGGCTGGAAAATCATCTATCGCAGATGAGCTTGTTAATCGATTATTACTAGATTTTCCAGAGAAGTCTTTTGCGGTGATATCTATTGATCCTTCTAAAAGGAAAGGTGGAGGAGCATTACTTGCAGATCGCATACGGATGAACTCGCTTTCTCATTCGGATCGTGTTTACATGAGGTCATTAGCAACTAGAAGAGCTCACCTAGCCACAAGTGAAGCTGCTAAACAAGCCATTTATATATGTAAA
>CAZRLL010000007.1:0-45658 GCA_964600735.1 uncultured archaeon | reverse complement strand
CTGACTAAGGATGTGGATAAGACAATTAATTTGTTTTATATTCTTATTTTTTCAATAATTATAATAAGTATCCCAATATTATATTTTATGACGATTAGAACACTTTATGGAATTAAACCCATATGTTCTAAATGTAAAAAAATTAGAGACTTAAGAGGGAATTGGATACAGATTGAAAAATATATCAGTGAACAATCAGGTGTAAAGTTTTCACATAGTTACTGCCCTCAGTGTTATGAGGAAGCGTTATTGGAAATTGAAAATTCATAATTAAATAAATACTGTGCTTATTCCTCATATTATCAAAATCGATCCCAAATTAAATAATTGCACCTTTATTAATAATCGAAATAAATTTTATAATAAGATAATTCAGTTAACTCAAATTAGATCGCGTACTACTTCTGTAATTTTAAAAATTAGAAATCAAAATACAAATATGAGACTCCATGGACTTAACTGAAGTAAAGGGAATTGGTCCAGCTACTGCCATCAAATTGACTGGTGCAGCCATCAAAACAGCTGAACAATTGGCATCAAAGGATCCCGAGCAATTGACTATTCTTGGTATTGGTTTATCTATAGCAAAAAAAATCATAGCCAATGCGAAAGAGCTTGTCGGTGCCGTGGAGGAACCTGTAAAAGAAATAAAAGCCAAGAAAAAGAAAGAAGTAAAACCTAAAAAAGAAATAAAAGCCAAGAAAAAGAAAGAAGTCAAACCTGTAAAAAAAGAGGAAGATGTGAAAACGGTTATTCCTGAAGGAGAACTATCATTAGATGAAGTCAAAGGTGTTGGCCCTAAAATTAAAACATCTTTAGAAGATTCAGGAATTAGTACTACTGAACAACTAGCAAAGGCTACAGTAGATAATTTAGTTAACTTTGGTATTGGTAAAGCAACTGCAATAAAGATTATTGATAATGCAAATGAGATATTAGGTATAGAACCAGAACCTTTAGAAGAAGTAAAAGAAAAGCCAAAAGCAAAGCCCAAAAAGAAAAAGTCTAAGAAGAAAGAAGAAGATCATATTGTTTCTCCCATGCCTCAAGGAATTCCCACCAAGAAAAAACGAGGTTTGCAGATAAAAGCAAAAATTGAAGACGAAGATAAAGTTGTAAAACCATTAGAAAAACCTGTAGGTTGGGGTGTTAAGGCCAAGAGATTAACTAAAGAGGAACTAGAGGCTAGAAAGAAAAGGCAAGATGAAATTGCTAGGTCTCGAAAAATTACTAGGAAAATTCCTATCACACTAGCAGTTGTCAAGGCAATAAAACCAAAAAAGGCTAAGGTAAAGGGAGAAAAACCTGAAAAATTAGAAAAGAAGGCCAAAAAGGCTCGAAAAGCAGTAAAGAAAAAAGTAATCTCTGTAGAATATTATACTCAACAAGATATTTATCAAATACCATCAGGATCAAAAAAACGTAGTGTAGTTGGAAAATCAGGTACAAAGAAACCTCGGATCGAGTTGGAAAGGGACACTTATCTTGGTATGATTTCCTCTCATAGAAGAAGCCGGCGAGTAGTACACAATAGACAAGTTATTGTTGATCTAGATAAAAATTTCAATCCTGATCAACTAGTTGGACAAAAAGTATATTTTGTTTATCCTGATAGTGATTTAAGGGTCGCTGGTTCAGTTTCCAAACGATTTGGGAAAACAACCTCAAGAAAAGTACTTGTTAATTTCAAAAAAGGCATTCGAATGGAAGGTATGTATCAGAAACTATTCATTAAGTAATTTATTAATTATTTTAATTATTTTCTTCAAATTGGCATATAGCAACGGTTATACGCATTTTCAAATCCAATATGGGTTCATCATTTTTTGTTAAACTCCAGCCACGACTTTCTCAGCACCATTATAATATATATGTAGACCGTCTGCTTCCATCCATAAATCACCGTTTGCCACTGATATCGGAGCCTTGGTAAGATAGGGTAAATGGATCACAATTGTGGGTAAATTTGAGATAGTTATGTTAATTCGATCACTCCAGAGCAAATGAGCAGTTTTCAATTCTGCAGCCTCATCATGACTTAAAGTGGTTCTTTTGTGTTTTCCTGTACTTATCTTGCTTTTAAATCTACTAATCAACATTTCTCCATTTGGAATTTCTGTTTTTAACTCCCCATATTTATCAAGCAAATTGTTCAGATATAGTTCCATCTCTTCTTGTGTTTCTTTCAAAATATCTAATTGAGCAATACCCTCAAGAATCTCGGTTAAGCGTTCAATGACAAAATATAGTTTAATTTTTGTATTGTTACTCCTATCCTTCTGATTTGCTAATTCAATATTGATTGCAAGTTTAGCCAAATTTAAACCAAGATTATAAGATTTAGATAATGATAGATTATTTCCCACGGTTCTCACTCAAGAAATGTTTAATTCTTGCCTGACACGAAAAGATATCAACTTTATCATTATAAAATATTTAAATCGCTCGATCTTAATGGGATATCAGTAGAATTATTGCTCCAGTTATCATAAGTATCTTTCTTTGTATTCATTAATTTGCTCCTTAATTTTTATTTTAAAGGAAATGTTTAACGAATACAGATGTAATGAAGCTGGTCCAGTTAATACAATTTCAAGACTTACAGCGGCTAATAGCATGGATGAATGATGCTACATTTTGGTAATAAATTGAGTAGAGTTTTCTTTCCGTAAATACATTAATTTTCTAGCTGGTCCTTTATCATCAGCAGATGAATAATTCCCTAAACGACCATCTGAATTGATGACTCGGTGACATGGAATGAGTAGGGGGAACAAATTATTTGCCATGCAATTTCCTACAAATCGAGAAGCTTTAGGAATTCCGGACATTTTAGCCAATCCACCATACGATATTACCTCTCCTGGTGGGATTTTGCGAAGTGAATCTGCAACAAGTTTTTGTTTAGCTGAATACAATACATAATCCAAATGAATTTTAAGCGAATCATCCCAATATTTTGCTGGATCTTCATCTAGATTGAAAATAATTTCTGCATACTTCCTCGGAACATTGCTCTCATTCATACCTATGTTGAATTTTTTTATTTGTCTAAATGACTTGAAAAGGGATTTTTTTACATATTCAACTGATTCGTATGGGATTGTATTCGTCATAATTCCATGAGAACTAGACCCAATACCAATATATTTACCATTTTTCTCAATAATTTCATAATTGCAATTTATTGGCATAATTTATTTTTATCCCATTTTTACAGTATAATTATATTATTAACTTAACAGAGGTTTAGGTAAGAAGAATTTAACTATAAATCCAGATGAAACTGTTGATACTAGAATTATTAGCATCATATACCAAAATGGTATTTCTGGTAGATCTTCAAGATTCATTCCCCAGATTGAACTAATTATTGTAGGAATGATTAGAAGTGATCCGATGATGGCTAACCAATAAAATTGACGATTCATTATGTTTGAAGAGATAGCTAGTTGTAAGTTTATCATATTAGTTAGATCTTCTCTTTGAGCTTCAATAAAATCCTGCAAATAAAGAGTTCGATCTTCAAGATGATCTCCAATTTCATCCCTATCCAATTCAGGTACTTCACCTGTTCGAATTTCAAATATATGCTCCAAATCTGCTTTTACCATTTTATGAGCATCGAATAATCTACCTTTCAATGTCAATAATGATGCGAGAGTTCCTCTTTTTAATCCACCTGCCAATTGTCTTCTTTCGATATAATCAATATGGTCTTCAATTTGTTCCAATACATCAATGCCCATTTCTACTAATTCAGATATAATTGCAGAAAATAGTTTAGTTGGCGAATATTGAATTTTCTTTGTTAATATTTTACTCATGATTTCTGAAAATATGTTATCTTCCATTGAACCTGCACTGTATAGCTTTTTTCCAAGTAGCACAAAAGAAACTTGTAATTGGAACTCATCTTCACTAAAGATTTTAGGAGTTGGTATTGCTAATATGATAACTGAAAACGTATCCTCATTGTCTTCGAGTGTTTGATATTTTGCGACTCTTGGTCTCTGATCCTCCAATAAATCCTCTGTAAATGCCCTTGACCGGTCTACTGCCTCGGGCAAAACCGTCCGAATATCATCCCCTGCACGAAGGTTTGTCCACATTACTCTTTCATCCCCAATCATTTCATGATCTGGAAGACCTTGGATTATTTCAATAGGTACTCCATTTTTATCAAACACGAGTGATTGAGGCATAATTCATATTTGGGAAGAATTTACTTTATGCCTTTCGTTTAAATCTCATCTAACCATTAACAAAAATTAAATCATGAGTGTAAATAATTCAAATTCTATATTATTTTGGTTTATACTCACCAACAAAATACTCTATCATCTTGTATTTTCAAATGATTAATTATTCCACTAATATCATAAATATCATTTGATTTCTCCTAAGTATATGGATTGTTCATGAACAACGGATTGAAGTCTATCGTTAGTTTATCATCGACAATCCTAAGTAAACTAGCATTTATAAATTCAAAATATTCATCTTCACCAAGCAGTTTTAGTGATTTGCATAATGATAATTGAGATAGAATTATTCCGAAATCGGGGATTGCTTGAAATAAAATACTTATTTTTTCATCTAGAGTAGTATTATCCATCTGCACGACATTTTGTACTACAGAACGCCAAATAGAAAATTCAGATAAATTTTCTGCTATTTTTTCTCTCTTTTGTACAATATCATCCAAGAATGGATCCAATTAATCACCAAATCTTTATAGTTCAATCATTTTTTGTACTTTTAAAAGTCTTAACAATAATTAGTGATGAATTTGATAATAATCAGATTTTCTACATAATAGAAAGTCGAGTTTATTTTTTCTCGTGCAAATTAAACATAAGAATTAATTCACGATTATTTCTAAAGGTAGAAATTTTGTACTCCAAGGATATTTATCAGTAATATTTGCAACTACATAATCTACCTTTCGCTTTTCATTGGTATTTGCATAAAACAAAATTCTACATTCTCCGCCCCTAGATCTTTTTAATTTTTGGTAGACAGTTTTTGTAGTTCGAATCAGATCAAATATAATTAGAAGTTCTGCCTCTGGAATATCTAGATCTCTTTCACCCACGTTTGACAGAAGAGCAACCATTTTCTCATTTGATTGACGAAACTCAACTAGATCTTTTGTTCTTTGTTTTTGGTTAATTCTACCAGTAACCTTTATTGTTTTTATCCCACTAACCGAAATTAAATTATCTAGCAGTTCAACAGTATCTAAATAACTACATATTACAACGGTTTTATTGTACTTTTGAATTAATTTTTTTACGGCATGAAACTTACCGGGAATATTTGGTAAAGTGTTTTTGATATATTTGCTATTCAAACCATATCGAATGAGATGAATTGTTGCTTTCTCTCCGCTCATTGCCCAAAGGTATTTTCTTACTAAATATCCAGCGTGAAATTTTTTTGATAATTTATCATCTATGGGTAATGGACCGAATAATACAGATTGGTCGTTTTTTGCTTTGTAATATAACTCAGGGGCTGTTTGTTTAATTCGTTCCATAACTATTTTTTTAACTTGCAAAATATGTTGATCTAACTCTTCACTGACCATAGATAATCTATCATCGATAACTGCTGTAGAAATTATTTCACTTGTGTGTATATAATTATCAAGATCACTATCGTAAATTGAGTCCATTGAGATGAATTTTGAATTTCCAAATAAATTGTTTAATGTAACCAATTCGTTTTTAATTTTTAATTGTGAATTATCCAATACATAATGATCATCTCGGAGGGTGCCTGACATCCCAATTATTTTCATGTCATGAAATTTTACGAACAGTTTGGGATATGGTTGTTTTAAATTACTATTTTGTCCTATCCTTTTTATTATTTGATCTACCTCATTAATAATGACTATATCGAAACTAGAAATTACCTCTGGTACCTTTCGTATTGTATTGCTAAGTGTCTGAGGAAGACACAGGACCACTCTTTTGTCGTTTAATTCAATTGATCTTAAGACTGAAGGCTTTCTACTATCGATTATTCCAATTTCATCAAGATGACATATTTCTTGCATATAAGCATATGTTTCATACAGTGATGTCGATGCTTGTAGTATTAATAGAATTTTTTTCGTTTTGAATATTATATTTATCAATGAATATTGAAGAAATCGTTTACCTAGACCACAATCGAGTTCAATAATCGTATTTCTCCCTTCATTCAGATGCTTCAATGTTTTCTTTAAAATAAGATTTTGATATTCTCTCTCTTCAAAATATATCTTACTACTCACTAAAATATTAGATGATTTTAATGTATATTTATTTTTAAGGGGGTGAATTACAAGTGAAACGAGAATAGATTTGTAAAAATATTATTGTTTTCTTTATCTTAATAGGAATTATATTGCGTTATATCTTTTAGTCGATACTTTTTGATAGAAATTTAGGTATATCGTTGAATAATAATTATCATGCATCTACCTGGTTCGTAACGGGATCTACAGGATTAGTAGGATCTACCGTAATAGAAAAATTAAGAGATATAGATTTAGCAGTTATTGCATTAACGAGAAAGGGATCCCCTAAAGAAATTGTGAACTGGCTTATAGATTTAGGAGTTAAAGTTATCGAGGGTGACTTACTAATCCCTGAGAGTTACGAAAATCACTTATCTGTATGCGACATTGTGGTTCATACTGCTGCAACAGTTTTGAATTCAGACCCTGCCGAGAATTATTCAGTAAATTATGTTGGTACAAAGAATTTGTTAAAAACTATGAATAAATTTGGTATAAATAGATTAATTCATATCTCATCTGCAGGGGTATATGGAAAACCACAAAATGATCCGATCACCGAAAATCGATTTCTGGAGCCCGTTGGACCCTATTCAAAGAGTAAATTAAAAGCTGAAGAATTAATTTTGGAAAGTTTCAAAGATATTTCTATAACCATAATCCGTCCACCTTATATTTTTGGAGATCGAGATCGAAATCTCGTTCCTACGTTAATTAATTCATTTTCTAGGAGAATAATGCCAAGGATATGGAGATCAAAACCAGAGTTAGGATTTGTTCATGCACTAGATGTGGCGTCATTAGTACTACTTGCAGGTTCACAAGAAAATACACCATCAATAATATACAACATTGAATCCTTGAGAATAACATATTCAGAGCTCTTGAATATGCTCGATAGGTCAACATCGAAACGGATATTTCAACTACCTATTCCTTATTTCATGGTCTATTTTTTTGCGTGGATTACGGATGTAGCCATTAGGATAACTAATAAACGAAAAATCTATGCTCGTAAAAGAAGTAGGATTATGAAAAAAAGCTGGATTTTTGCAACCGATAAAGCAAAGGACCAGCTTGGTTGGTCACCAATCCATACAGAAGCCAATGAACTAGAAATGTTACTTACCAATTATTATAACAAAATTAACGGAATCTCCGAAGATATTGATATTCGAGACAATATCTAAGTAAACAGTATTTATTCAAGTTTTTTTTGACGGTGATAAAATTTGAAAATTTCCTCAAAGAGAATTATTGAGCTGGTTAAAGCGATGATTAATAACCAATCTATCAGTATCAGAGGTGTGACATCAAAAATTAAGGTAAAAAAGGAAACATCAGTATTGAATAAATTTGATATCCAAAGATCCCCTTGAATTACAATGATTTGAGCAAAAGCAGACATCAAAGTGGCAAAAATTAAAGGGCGATTAGAAAAAAATTCTCGATTTAAAATCGAATGCTTTTTACTTCAAAATATATGTAATCTTTATTTTGATCCATCTATTTCTTATGAGATCTGTTATCCCTTAATTCTAAATATTCGTCTATTTTCAACCACATTAATTTCCTGTGCAGATCCGATATCTATGTTTATTGAGTGGAGAAGCGAATTTTCTGTATTTATCAAATTTACAATATATCGTCCATTAGAAAAGAATTCCTCTAAAATTCTCGTAACTTCGTCTTCTTTAGAAATTTTGATGAATGGGATATTTTTCTCCTGTTCGAATTCTCCAAATATTGTTTGTTTTTCAATACTCTCTAACACAAAATTAGTATCTTTATTTGTTATTTGAGCATCTATAATCGATTTTGCAAACTCAGCTAAAGGAACTGTGAATTCTTTTCGGAGGGTTTTTCGGATATTGATCGCCATATCAAGTTGTCCACGTAGAAGATGTCGAATCATTAGATGAACCAATAAATTTTCTTTCAAGACAGTCTCTTCAAGACTAACAGCATGTTCTATTAATTTGTTTAAGACGGATATCGAATCTTCATATTCTCTACTTTGGTCACTTTCTTGAATTTTTAATATTCCTTGATTGTAAGCATCATTAAATTCTCCCCGAATTACCAATTCGTCAATCTTCCGAATAACCGATCGTACTTCAGGACTCACTATTGGAATTCGATAATACAATATTAATTAAGCTTGTTTTTTAGCAAGTGATTAAAGCAAAGAAAATAAAAATAGAATGGGGGTAGTAATAATGGGGATAATGGAAAGACAGTTTCGAAAAAATTTACGATTGAACATGTTGGAACTTATGAATTATAGCAAAACACGTAAGAATAAGAAGAGGTTTTCAATTGCGGACGTTTGTCAACAATTAGAATCAATCTACCTCGTATCCTCTAGAAAACCAAAAATTGATGAAATCAATGGGGCAATGAAGTATCTAATCGATCGATCATTAATTGACAATCATCCCATGGGAGATGTAATGGTCCATACGATCACGGATAAAGGTAGAGAATTATTAAAATTAATTGCAGAGGGTGATGACACAGCAATTATTTGATTTCACTGAATTAATGATGTCCCATTCATTTCTATTGGTTTATCAATCCCGAGAAGCTCAAGGACTGTTGGGGCCACATTTTTAAGTCCACCTTTTTTTATTAATTTGATATTATTAGTAATAAGAAAAGGAACAACATTAGTTGTATGAGCAGTATGAGGATTGCCCTCATATAGCATTTGTTCTGAATTTCCATGATCTGAGGTAATAATAAAAAAATAACCATTTTCCTTGCATGAGGTATTTATCTTGCCAATAACCTGATCTGTTACCTCGACAGCTTTTATTGTTGCAGGGATATTACCAGTGTGTCCAACCATATCAGGTCCAGCAATATTCACTACTACAAGGTGGTGTTGGCGCTTTTGTATTATTTCAACAATACTTTCACCTATTTGTAAAGTTTTCATTTCTGGTTGAAGATCATATGTAGCTATTTTTAAGCTGGGAATTAGAATCCTTACCTCATTTTCGAATGGTTCTTCTTCACCCCCATTAAGAAAATAAGTCACATGAGCGTATTTTTCAGTTTCAGCTATATGCGCTTGGAATAAACCATTTTTTGAAATAAGTTCAGCTAAACTACTAGAAATTTTTGGTGACTCCATCAATACTGGATAGGCCCACTTCGTTTCATACCTAGTCATTGTTGCATAATACAACTTCTTTAGCCCCGGATCTTTTAATTTACCGTGACCATTTAATGCAGCAGTGATTTGTCGAGCCCTATCTGACCTGAAATTAAAAAATAATACTGCATCTCCTGACTGAATCTTTCCTTCTGGTCGAATAATTATTGGTTTTAAAAATTCATCAGTCTCAGATTTTTCATATCTATTTCTTATCTCAACTATTGGATCATTAATTGTATCACTACCTTTCATATGAACTAGCATATCATAGGCAATCTTGATCCTATCCCACTTTTTGTCTCGATCCATTACATAATAGCGTCCAATTATCGAAGCAAGATCACAATTTTGATGTTGTGAAATTTTATCCAATAAAGATTGGATGTATTTTACAGAACTATTAGGAGGAGTATCTCTTCCATCTGTAAAGGCATGGATCCATATTTGATTAAGATTGTGCTGAGAAAAAATGTCCAATAATGTATTTAGATGTAATTGATGACTATGGACACCTCCATCTGATACTAATCCCATTAGGTGCAGGGAACCCTTACTATTATGTAAAAAGGAGATAATATCAGATATGACAGGATTTTTTTCCAAAGTTCCATCTATGCATGATCGATTAATCAATTCCAAGGCTTGAAAAGTAGTTCTACCAGTCCCAATTGTGAGATGTCCAACTTCTGAATTACCCATTACACCATCTGGAAGTCCAACAGAACTACCTGATGCTTTTAATTCTACCATTTCGTATTTTTGTTTTAATGAATTCCAATTTGATGTATTAGCTAAGGATATTGCGTTACCCTCAGAATGAGGTGCAATACCAAATCCATCAATAATTAGTAAAACTACTTTTTTTCTTGGAATTGTACCTTTCATCTCAAAATTTGAATAATCAAGGACATATCTAAATGCATTCATACTAATATCGATTTTAATGAGCGAAAAAAAAAACTCAAGCATTCTTGACGGATTTCGCTTGAAAAAATCGATTTTTATCATAGGCACTGCTTCTTCTGCTCATCAGGTTGAAGGCTGTAACCAAAATGATTGGACTGAATTCGAAAAACAAAATGGGAAGATTGCTCGAGGTGAAAAATCAGGTCTTGCATGTGATCATTATAATAGATATAAGGAGGATTTTAAGATGCTTAACGATTTAGGTTTTAGAGCTCATCGGCTAAGTATTGAGTGGAGCAGGATTGTACCAAAAGAAGGTTTAGTAGATAGCAAAGAAATTGAGCATTATCAAGATGTATTATTATCATTAAGAAAAAATCGACAGGTCAGTTTCGTCACACTCCATCATTTTACCTCTCCAATTTGGTTTATGAAACGTGGTGGTTTTGAAAAGAAAGAGAATCTAAAGTATTGGGCTGAATATGTAAAGATAGTTTGTTCCAAACTAGGAAAGTATATCGATGTTTTCAACACAATTAATGAACCGTACGTTTATTGTGTTGCTGGTTACTTCCAAGGAATCCACTCACCCGGTAAGAAATCATTGATTAGTTATATGAAAGTTGGTAACAATTTAATGAGAGCTCATTTTATTGCAGTTTCACTAATACGACGTTATTGCCAAGGTAAACAAGTTGGGCTGGTTAAGAATTTAGTATTAATAAAACCATATAGAAAATGGAACCCAATTGATCAGTTAATTGCAAAATTTTTTGATTGGGGATTTAATTCAGCCGCTCTTAAAGCTTTGAAGAAGAAAAAAATTCCATTTGGATTTTCCAATATTAATGAAGGAGATGTTGGTGATTTTATAGGGATTAACCATTATAATATCTTTATTGCAGGCATTGGAATCAAGGATTTAATGATACCCCACTTTCCAGGAGAGAAAAGATTAACGAATATGAATTGGGGAGTTTATCCTAAGGCATTAACGAGTGTATTAGTAAGAGCTCATGAAATCACAAAATTACCGATTTACATAACTGAGAATGGCATTGCAACAAACGATGATAACTGGAGACAAGAAATTATATTAGCCTATCTAAATTCAGTTCTTGTGGCTATTAACAAAGGAGTCAATATAAAAGGTTACTTTTACTGGTCCAATATGGATAATTTTGAATGGGCAGAAGGTTTTTTGAGAAATGGGGGATTTGGCTTGATTGAAGTTAATTTCGACACTTTAGAACGTAAACCAAGAGAATCAGCGAGGATTTTAGGAAAGTTATCACGCAAACTAAACCTGAAATGAATATTTAGGGACCTTATTCTTATTAGGCTTGATTATCTTTGGAATTTGGCTCTTGAGGAAACGACTTTTTGAAAATAATTCAAAATAATGTACTTTTTTAGTGAAATGAAACATGACACTAAAAATAAAAAAAAAATAATATAAAATATTGTATTTATTTAGAAAGAAAAATATAAGGAAGTCAATACAATAGTTAGCATGGAACCAACCAATGAAGCAAATTCTAGTGATAATGGTAAAAATGAGGGAATTAATAAGCTAAAAGCTGATTTGGATTCCCTTAAATCTCAATTAGAAGCCTCGAAATCAGAATTAGATGGTACTAAGAATGAATTAACCAAAATAAAAAATGAAAAAGAAACTGAAAGTATAACAATACAAAATTTAAAGAATGAAATGGGCACTTGCAAAGCTGAGTTGGAAAATGCAAAAAAAGATGCAGAAAATTCAAAAGAAGATGTATCCAAATTAAAAACAGAATTAGATACCGTAAATAATAGTATTACTGGGGCAGAAAATGAAAAACAACAACTGAAATCTGATTTAGATGAGAGTAAATCTCAATTAGATTTAAAAGACAACGAAATAAGATTATTAGAAGAAAATTTAACTACTGCAACCCAAGAAATGGATAAAGTCAAATCAGGATTAGATCGAACATCTGCGGAAAAGGATGCTGCTGCAAGTGAAATAAACACTCTGAAGTCTAATGTTAGTCAGCTAGAGATAGAGATTAAAACTCTTAAGGCAAAAGGATCTGATGTCAATAAACTTCAAGAAGAAATAAAAGTGTTGAAAATTCTCGCTTCAACTCAATCTCAAGCTCTTGATATGTATAATGTCTTGAAAACCTATCAAAGCTTAAATTTAAGAAAATTATCAATGCAAGCTGGCATGGCTGCATCAACATGTGAACAGTTAATAAAAGGGTTAGAAAGTGCGGGACTTGTTAAAGTGGAGAGATCAGGACCAGATGATACGGATCCAAAGGTAAGCCTTACGCCTTCAGTTTGACTTTATTTGAGAAGTTGGTAATCAGAAATAAAATCATCTTTCTAAAGTATTAATACTGTTAAGTTTATTTTCATCTTGTGATAAGTCAAACAGAACATGCAGGTAGAAGAAATGAGATAATGAATAAATTGGATATAGGTGTTTTATTGATTTCTTCGTATCCAGAACGCTTATTATCAAATGATACTAATCATAAATATCGGCAACAATCTGATTTTCTTTATTTCACCGGATTTCCAGAACCTAATTCACTAGTAATACTTGAGAAAACAAATGATGAGATAATTTATCACCTATTTGTTCCAAAAAAAGACAAGGACTTTGAAACTTGGTATGGGAGGAGATATGGAGTTGAAGGAGCTTTAAAACATTTTAAGGCGGATAAAGCTTATACATTGCAGGAGATCGAAAATACATTACCTGATTTACTAAAAAAATACGAAAACATATATTTCACTGAAGGGAGAAATTACAAGAATGATAAAATGATTAAACGGGCAATAAAAAAGGCAACGGGTGATAAGGAAAGAACCGGTCGTGGACCAGTGAATTTGATAAATCCCATTGATGTGATTCATGGAATGCGAATTGTTAAATCCGAAAATGAAATTAAATTATTGCGGAAAGCTGCATCAATTTCAGCAAATGCAATAAAAAGAGCAATTGCTACCACAAAGCCTGGCATGATGGAGTATGAAATTGAAGCTTTAATTAATTATGAATTCAGGAAAAATGGTTGCGACAGGGCTGCTTCTGCCACAATATGTGGTGCTGGGGTCAATGCGACGATCCTCCACTATATTGAAAATAATTCTCAATTAAACAATGGTGATTTATTACTTGTCGATGCAGGTGGAGAGTACCAAAATTATGTTGCTGATATCACTCGTACATGGCCAATTAATGGAAAATTTACCGAGGCTCAAAAAGAAATTTATCAGTTAGTTCTTGATGTCCAGAAAGTCTGCATCAACCAGATTAAACCGGGCATAAAAATTGATGATTTAAAAAAAACAGCTATTAAAATGATTACTGAAGGATTAATTAAATTTGATCTCTTACAAGGGGATTTGGAAGAAAATATTAAAGAGAAAACATTTAAGAAATATTTTATGCATGGATTGGGTCATTGGCTTGGAATCGATGTACATGATACCGGCAGAATAAAAAGAGAAGTGATGAGTTTAAAGGCTGGTCATTATATTACTGTAGAACCTGGGATTTACATACCTGATGAAGATGATATTGAGGTTAAATTTCGAGGAATCGGAATACGGATAGAGGATGATGTTCTGGTAACTGATATGGGTTGTGAGGTCCTGACGAGTAATATACCTAAAGAAATTGAAGATATTGAAAATTTAGTGGGATCAATGAATTTACCTTAAATAATTTGTTTCAAATAATTTTGCCATTTTATATTAAACTTCATCGCCAATTTCTTCGACTTTAATCATTGATTTCCTTCCTATTAATTCAGAACCCCAATTACTGATACTGTCAATTATATCACATAAAACTGAACCAAAGCTAGTAATAAAATATGCAGATCTAGGAGGAGATATGGATATTGATCTTTTTTCGATTATCTCCTTATCAATAAATTCTGATAAAAGGTCAGATAAGACAGAAGCAGAAACACCTTTAATTTGGTCTTTCAATTCACCAAAACTCATTGGGTTGTGTGTCAATTCATGGAGCATAATAACGCTCCATTTGCGACCTATTAGCCTTAGTGTTTCGACAACTTCGGGTGGCAAATCATGGTGTGTATCAGGTATCATCAAATGTGAAGTGTATTCATCAAATATTATCTTTCGCATTTTAGAGATAAATTTTATATTATTGAGAGTTTTTATTTTGTACTTTCTCAGTATTAAAACCATAAATCAAATTAAATTAAATTATTACCTAGATTTATAGAAATGGCAGAAAATTTTTGGACAATAGTACTATCTACAGGTTTAATTCTTTTTATTTCAGAAATAGGGGACAAAACCAACTTAGTTGCCATATCTCTGATGGGAAAAACAAAAAGACCAATGACCGTGGCCTTTGGAGCAACTTTAGGAATCATATTTACAACCTTAATTGCAATTTTATTGAGTAAATATGTGGAGGAATTCTTTCCCTCCTCTTTTATTCCAATTATTTCGGGTTTACTTTTTATTTTTATGGGAATTATTGGATTATTACAAGATGAGAAGCATGAAATTATCAAAAATGAGAACGACCTTGACGATCAAAATATTCAAAGTTTTTCGATATTCTCAGCACTAATGAAATCCTTTTCCTTGGTTGCTTTGGCTGAAATGGGGGATAAAAGTCAATTGATTGTAGTATCAATTGCGCTACTTGAAGATCCGGTAGCTGTTTTATTTGGTGCTGTCCTTGGATTGGGGATGGTTATGTTTTCTTCTGCGGTTATTGGTGTTAAATTAATTCAAAACGTCCCTGGGGAGAAAATAGATCTCATTACCTCGATATTATTTCTATTAGTGGGATTCTGGTTGATTATTTATGAACTCATAAAAATTATTTGATTTATTCTCCCGTTTTCATTCTCAAATTTCCATAGTTTTACTAAAAACTTTCTAATTGAATGGATTTTAATGACTTTAGGTAATTTTGGTAGCTTTAATTCTAATTGTTCCGATTCTCGCAACAACAATGGCAATTGTTTCATTTGCCATAGTTTATTGGAGTTTTCGGGGTAAACCTTGGAAAATGAAAGCATGGCTGATTATGTCAATGTTTTCTTGGGTTCCTTGGGCTGGACTTACCATTTTTATGAGAATCGCTTCTGAACAGGATAAGGCACTTTGGTTGCTAAGAGGTAGCTTCATTTTTCTGCAGCTCGGATTCTACTGCAGCTACCGATTTCATCATTTAATGGTATTCAAACCCACCGATAAAAGATTGACTACATTTGGTCTAGCCATTCTAACCGGAATAAATATTGGTTTGAGTATTAATGATAATTATTTGAATACGATAAAAACAACATCTGGTTATTATACTGATAGTTTCAGTACATTGTTGATGATCGGTAACGTTTCATTAGGGATATGGGCAGGTTTTTGGATGTTAAAATCCTTAAATGAAATGGATGCGTTTTCATTTTTTTACGGGGGAGATAAAGATCGAAATAACTTGCAAATACTAATTTTCATTGGATTAATAATCGGAAGTATAACTTTACTAATATTCTGGTTATCACAAAACATCAAAGCAGATTCTACTCCATTTATAATTATTATGTCATTTGTCATTATTTTCCTTGGAGTTACTTATGGTGTGAATCCAATTAGTGTGATACTCGCTCCTCAAAGACTTTGGAGTTTCTTAATAATTGATGAATACGGTCTTTCAATTTTTGAACACCAATTTTCTAAAGACAAATTGTTACCCGAATTGACATTGATTGGTATGGCCATTTCAGCCTCAAATGCAACAATTATGGCAAATTTGGAAAGCAAAACATCAATTAATGAAATCTCAATGGGAGATCGGGTAATTATGATAGAAAAAGACGAACACATGTTGTATTGTTTAATTGCAGATCACTCATCTATACAACTTCAAATTTTATTAAAAGAAGCAATGAAAAGGATATGTTTGCATCCATCATATAGAATACCTAAACCAGGAGACATTTATGGAAAGTTTGAATACGTAAGGAACATACTTAGGCACATATTTGAATCAAAACAAGTATCCACGAAGGAGAATTAAATATGAATGCAACACTAATTTTAATGATTATTATTTTTAGCATTTTATTCTCGTTTTTGGGTCTTTGGCTTGTTATTGATACCTTTAACAATTACTACGCCGGAATGGGATTCACAATAATAAGTGCTTATTCCCTCTTATTAATGTATCCCATTCTTGAAACAGTAATATGGGCAAATGCAAGTTCTGAATCCGCTTCAACAATTTCTAGGTTTTCCACATGTGTCTTAGCATTTGGATTGTATCTTTTACATTACTTTCATGATGAAATTTCAGCAGTTTATAGACAAAGAAAAACGATGACACTAGCCTCTCTCATCTTTGGATTGATAATAGGAGGTATTTGGTTAGAAAATGCTGTTAAAATTTCTCAATCATCAAGAGCACCTATTGTTCACCCTCTCATGGGTTTATTGATAATTACGCAGGCTGGATTGTTAATTCAACGGGTCACATCTCATAGCATAACGATGGGAGAATTGTCTAAGCATTTCAATATCGAATCAACTGTACAGCCTTATATGAGGGTATTATTTCAAAGATTAATTTTCATATTTTTGGGAATTTCATCGTTGTCATTTATTTTTATGAAAAATATTGTATCAACGCCATTTACATTACTGATTACAGTTGGAATCGTTTTATTAGCTATTCTCTACAAGAAAGATCCATTGACGTCAATACCTATTGCACAACCGCTCCAAGCAGCAGCGTTGATAAGAGAAGGATCAGTTATGTTCCTTCATGTTTTTGAAGCGTCAGGGAAGACGGTAGCAGAAAAAGACGAGTTCGGGAGATTAATTACTGAATTAGCCAAATTTTTCAAGGAAATTATGAAAACTAATTCACCAATTAGATCGATTTCTACACCGGATATCCTCTTAAAATTTGAAAATTGCAATACAGACCACTTAATACTAATTTTAAAACATCAATCACCTTTGGTTAGGAGAATTTTACAAATAGTGGCTACTGCCATTATTAGACTAAATCCTACTACTAACAAAGAATTTTCTCAAATTATTGAACAATACCTACTATTCAAAAAAATTTTCAGTATCAATGATTCCCGTAAAAATTAGAAGAATTTCCTTCATTAATAGTACCTAGATATTCTCGTTCACTTATTATCATATCTAGTTCGTTTTCAATTGATTCTTGTACATTGTCGAGATAATCCTCCACATCGGCATCACGATCCATCCATGATATTCTACAATTAAAAAGCAACTCGACGTCACCACTGATCCCAAGATAATCAGTTTCCAATCTTGGATCTCTGTTTGGCTGCAATCTGTTTAATTCGCTTTGTAGGTTATATGTTTTTACGTCTAATTCTCCAAAATCTAATTCTTCATCCTCATCCTCATCAAATTCATTCAGTAAACCTCGGTATAAAACGTGTAATCGAGATTGCGTTGACGACATCTCATTTTCATATTGATGGTGTGCCTTTTGAAGGTAGATGTGTTGATTTCCTTTTCTGCACCATCTCGATGTTTTTTATTTCATCTGAATGATCAAATTTATCTGCGATAAATTTGTATTCAGGTGATAAAGCCGCTCGCAAAACATCTGCAAATGTTCCTACTGGAATTATTTCAATTTTGTCCTGAAGATCTCTATCAATGTGCAAATCTCCCATATTCTGCAGTGGTATAATAACACGTTTTATACCAGTCTTGATTGCTGCTTCAGCTTTATAAGTAGCTCCCCCTATTGGTAAAACATGACCTCTAACCGATAATGAACCAGTCATTGCCGTATCCTGACGAATGGGGGCATTTGTAATTGCTGATATTACTGCAGTAGCGATAGTTATCGAAGCAGAATCTCCTTCCACACCATGAGCACCAACAAACTGAATATGAATATCCATATTTGTGATGTCTTTTGCCATGTATTTTTTAATTAATGCAGATACGTTTTGAACAGATTCTCGAGCAATGACTCGTAGTTGTCCGGTGGCGATAATTTTTCCACCACTAGCTCTGTGAGTTGGTGTGATCTCAGCTTCAATCGGCATCACTGATCCGGCCGAATCTCCAATTACGGATAATCCGTTTACACGTCCGATAATCGCATTTTCTACAAGTACTAAATCATAATCCTTCATTCTGGCAAGTTGCTGTTTAGTTATTTGAATCTCTAGAGTTGTTGCAAATTCACGAGCGTCTAGTACTTCTTGCTCGGTAACCATTGTTAATCCTCTCTCAATTGCCAAATCTCCGGCAGCTCTGATTAATCCACCCAATTCCCTTAGCTTTAAAGTCAATGAATTCTTACGAGGACTCCTTTTCCTTGCTTCGAGAATAATTGCCTCAACAGCTATTTTATCAAAATGAGGAATTTTGTGATCTTTTGCCACTTCTTGAGCTACAAGCCTTGCTAATTTTCTTCGATTAGCCATTGTATCAGGCAAAGAATGCTGCATCACAACTTCATAGCCCTGTCCCCTTATACGAGACCTTAATGCAGGATGGAGATTTCTTATTGTTTCTTCATTTCCAGCTGCAACCAGGACGAAGTTACATGGAACTGGGTCTGTTCTTACCATTGCACCAGAGGATAATTCACTTTGACCGGTGATTTGAAATTTTTTCTCCTGTAACGCCGTAAGCAATTGTTGTTGGGTTTTTATGTGAAAGGTTCCAATTTCATCAATGTAAAGAACTCCTTTATGAGCTCGATGTATCAATCCTACTTCTACTCTATCATGAGCTGGTGTACCGAGACCTCCAGACTGAAATGGATCATGTCGTACATCACCAAGCAAAGCACCGCTATGTGCACCAGTTCCATCTAAAAATGGAGCAGTTTCTGTTTGACTGTTGTCTACTAGTATTTTAGGAATTAAAACTTCACTACGACTCCGAATACTGTTTAAGACCATAAATGCAAATAAACCAACAAATATTGACATCAAGACAATTGCAGGTTCACCACCTGAGAAAATCGTGCCTAAAACAATAATTAACAGAGGAATAATTATCGCAAACATTGAACGAGCACTCTCGCCCTTACGAGCCTGTTCAGCTGCGATTTCGACTCTTGCTCGTCCTTCACCTGATGGAAGAGTGACTACCTTTGGATTATTTGGATTTTCAGGATTTGCTACAACTAAAATGTCTTCTAAGATATTTCTTGGTAGTAATTCAGCCATAGCTGTACCTAATAGAGATTTACCGGTACCAGGCTCACCAATAAGGAATACGTGTCTACCTTGGGCGGCTGCCTTTCGCATAACTCTGACCGCTTCACTCTGACCAATTACTTGGTCAATGACTCTCGAGGGTATACTGATCTCTTGAGTAGAACCGAATGCTATATCAAGAATCGGCTCATTTAAAGTATCCTCATTAGTGGTATTAACCATTGTATCTCTGCTAAATATTAATTGAAATTCAAACAATAAAAAACTTAATGAATGAGCAAACATTTTCTTAAAAAAACTTTCAATTTTTCAACTAATTACCTAATTGCCGATATTATGTCATGCAAATGTTAATTTTATAATATAGCTTTAAATGTCAATTGAATACTAGTAAAGTAAATTATTTCAATATTTTATTAACCGAATCTTATTGGATATGCGATTAATCGTTCGTTTATTATAATGCTCATTACTTGGTAAACCGGAATCGAATAGTATTGACCAGAAATACCATGCCTATTTGGCCGGTTTATATTTCTTCTAGAAAGTTTTAGATTGTCGTATGTTAAATAGTAAAAACAAAATATATGAACAGAAAGTCTAGGGATTAGGATGGGTTTGAGCAGGATTGTGAGTTACTTTGTAATTGCCTTTTTATTAATATTTATACTTTCAATTGCGCCTTTCTTGGGGGACGTGCTATCTTATCTTGTATTAACAGGTCGTATTTTTGTAGCAATTTCTTTGATTGTAATTTTTCTTTATTATATGCCTGTTAATCCAGACTCAGTCAATAAAAATATGTATTTGTTGTGTAATAATGGTCATATTCATACTGGTGATGACCGTTTCTGTACTATATGTGGTATTAAATTACATCTAAATTAGATTGTTACAATTTTTAAACTCATCCAATTTTTAATGTTGGAAATAAGATTAATTTTCACAATAGATTTTCCATAGTAAGTTGGACATGATCGAGAAAGACGGAGATTTTTGCCTCCTTTCCATTAATATTTATCCGATTTTTTTTTCTTCTTCAACCTATGATGCCCAATCCGGCTACTACTGTGAAGAAGACCACTTTGGTATCAAAAAACAATGAATCATCTTGGGATAATGAACCGTTACGGTTGTAATTTCTATGATTTACCAGACTTTAAATTTGTGAGAATTAGTATTTCAAGTCTGTTTTAATAATATACGTTCTATATTCTCTGGTATTGATGTTATTTTATTTTCTTCCAATAACAAGTGCCTCAGACGACCTATATTTCCAATACTATCCGGTACTGATGTTAAATGGTTGTAATTTAGATTTAATCGCTCCAAACTTAGTAGATTTCCTATTCCTTCAGGTAATGTGACTAATTTATTCTTCCGCAATTCTAAACTATTCAAATTAATTAGATTCCCAATACTATCAGGCAATGAGATTATCTTATTTTCGCTAAGATCCAGACTATTCAAATTAATTAGATTCCCAATACTATCAGGCAAGGTTAGAATTTCATTTCTATCCAGTATCAATTCTTTCATATTTATTAAGTTACCAATAGTACTTGGTAAATTCTTCAATGTAGCCTCTGATATTTGTAGCTTCTCCAATTTCGTTAAATTGCCAATGCAATCAGGTAAAATCAACTCTGTTATTTCAAATTCAGTCCTTATTCGTAGAGATTTTAGTTGGGTGAGTTCGCATGTGCCTTTTGGTACTGTGCTCTGTATTTCGTCTGGTATATTGTCACCTTCCAAATCTACTGTGGTATTTATTTTTAATTCCAGACATTGTAATTCCTTCATTTCATATAGTATATCTGGAATCTTCTCTGTTAGAGTCAATCCTAATTTTATGATTTTATCATTATCAATTATTGGATATGTAGTGCAATAATTTCCTATCCCCATTGCACCTAATTCTGCTTCTAGCGTTCTATAAATGTCTTCTAATCTTACATCCTTTTTGACCTTCTCCCAATCCGTTTTAAGATGATTAATTATTCTCTTCTTTTGTTTCATATCATCATCCGTTAATCCGGTATGGAATCAACATTATGTGTCTACCTTGGGCGGCTGCCTTTCGCATAACTCTGACTGCTTCACTCTGACCGATTACTTGGTCAATGATTCTCGAGGGTATACTGATCTCTTGAGTAGAACCGAATTCTATATCAAGAATCGGCTCATTAAAAGTATCTTCATTAGTGGTAGTAACCATTGTATCCCTGCTATATATTAATTGAAAATCAAACAATAAAAAACTTAATGAATGAGCAAACATTTTCTTAAAAAAACTTTCAATTTTTCAACTAATTACCTAATTGCCAATATTATGTCATGCAAATGTTAATTTTATAATATAGTTTTAAATGTCAATTGAAAACTAGTAAAGTAAATTATTTCAATATTTTGTTAACCGAATCTTATTGGATATACGATTAATCGTTCGTTTATTATGCTCATCATCCCCGGCACAACTGGAATTAATTTAGCCAATGAAGTTGCTGAGATTATGGATTGGAAATTACTAATTCCCGAGTTTAAAACCTTTAGTGATGGTGAGCAGTATCTTCGTTTTCCTGAAATTCCAAATGATGATATACTATTGATACACTCCTTATATCAGCCTCAGGATACGCATTTGTTTCAATTACTAAACATGGTTGCAACCTTAAAAAGATTGGTAAATCAAAAAATTATCGCATTCATACCCTATATGTGTTATACAAGAGCTGATAAGGATATTGTCAAAGGGGAAGCAATTTCATCTAGAACAGTACTTGAGCTCTTAGAAAACGTCGGAATTGATCATTTAATTACACTTGATATACATAATCCAGAGATTTTTAACTTTGTAAAAAAACTGAAAACAACAAATATTTTCCCTTCAAAATCAATTGGGAATTATATTAAAAATAATATAGACAATTTTGAAGATTTTCAGATTATTGCACCTGATTCTGGAGCAATCACTAGAGCGAAAATGCTAGCAAAAGAACTTGGCCTTTTATATACAAATATGGATAAAACTAGAGATCCTATTACAGGTGATGTAAATGTTGAGATGGGAAATGCTCAAGTTAAATCTAAAAGAGTTATTCTTATTGATGATATTTTATCAACGGGAGCTTCATTAATACAATCTTCGTCTTTGCTTAAATATTTCGATGTTCAGGAGATTCATGTATTTGTTACCCATACTTTAGGTTCTAATGCGATCGACCGATTGCTGGAAATCGGGAATGGTTCGGTTGTATCCACAAACAGTATACCAAGTATAATTGGAAAAATATCAGTAGCAGAAGATATTGTGAGTGTATTTATAAAATGAATTGGTTGGTTCGATTATTCGATATTCATCCAAATTTAGTGGAGGAAGAAATCAATACTCTTGTCTTGGATAAAGATATTGAGTGGGTATCAAAAAACTTAGCATTGATTTCAACGAGCGAATCAGACATTAAAGATGTGTTTAGGCGCTCAATATCAATTAAATTTATATTAAAATCCCCAATAATCATAGAAACATCAACTATACTAAATGATCAGGAGATTAAGAAACTTAATATCGAGGAAAAAAGTTCATTAACTGAAAAAGTAGAGTTTGTAGCAAGGTTTCATCAGTTTAATGGTAACATTAAGAAATCACTCAAGATGGATATCGAAAAAAGAATCGGTGGATGGATTCTTTCTTCTTATCCACATTATAAAGTAAACTTAACGAATCCTAATTCCAAATTCTACTGTGTTTCATGGGGTAAAAAATCTGCTCTAGGATGGGTATTTGGTGAAAAAAAATATTCCGAAATTGCGTACCGAGAACCAAAAAAATTACCATATTTTAGGGGAGGCACTATGAAACCCAGACTGTGTAGATTACTAGTAAATCTACTGCACCCGTTGCATGCATCAGTATTGGATCCATTTTGCGGACATGGAGGATTACTCAGAGAGATTGCTGATTTAGGCTCATTTGCTGTTGGTATAGAGATTAATAAAAAAATAACAAGAGAATTGAAGGAAAACAATCGGTGTCTAGATTATGATGGTTTAATAGCTATAATCATGGGGGATTCCATTAGACCACCATTCAGAAAAAAAGCTTTCTTCATGTCCATTACGGATCCACCATACGCGATCCAAACAACTACAAAAGGGATAGCAAGGGATGTGTTATTTAAGAGTTGGATGCATGAGCAACCTATAAAAATGAAGATTGTATTTACCACACCGACCGATATGATAGAGCAATTACCCACTGGTTGGATTGTTGATTTTGACGGTTATGATTATGTTCATAAATCATTGACTAGGAGGGTAAGAAGAATGATGAAGGTAGGATAATATGTCAGGTGCAGATATTGTCTTAACTTTTTTGGGAACTGGTGCAACAATTCCTCCCCTTGATCGCTATCAGGTTAGTTTTGCATTACGGCATGCGGGGGGATTAACCTTATTTGATTGTGGTGAAGGTACTCAATATTCGTTAAGAAAGTTCAAAATTTCCACTAGAAATGAATTTGTTATCTGCATTAGTCATTTGCATTCCGATCACTTTCTAGGTTTACCAGGTTTATTGTCGTCATTTCAATTACAGGGTAGAAACAACGAGATTATAATAATTGGTCCTGTTGGAATGAAAGATCTGGTATCTGGTTTACTCAAAGCAAATTATATCTTAATCGAATATCCATTAAAAATACTTGAATATAATCCAGGTGAGAAATTTAATAGTAAAGGGTATAGAATTCATATTTTCAAGGCGAAACATGAGGGGAATGCAATTTCATTTCTATGGCAAGAAGATGAACGACCAGGGACAATTGATGTGAATAAGCTCCAAGAGATGGGAATTCCGATAGGTCCCCTTATCGGCAAATTACAGGGTGGTCAATCAATTAAAGTTCGAGGAAAGCAAATATTTCCGTCTGATGTCCTAGGAAAATCAAAGAAAGGAAGAACTGTTGCGTATTCTGGGGATACATTACCAAATGAAAATTTTATACAAAACTTGCCATCAAATTGCGATGTTTTGGTACATGAAGGTACATATCCTAGCGAAATGTCAAAATTAGGTGAAGAGAGGGGCCATTCTACCTTGTTAGATGCAGCAAAGATGGCCAATCTTGCCAAAACAAATACACTCGTGATTACTCACCTATCTCCAAGAATAATCAATATTGAAGATGAATTACAAGAAATTAAAAAAGTATTCCCCAATACAATTATTGGTTATGATGGATTAAAAGTAATTGTTCCTTTTAAAAATAAATAAATAATTTTTAATTTTCAATTTTGGTCTTACAGTAATTTTTTTCAGTCCTAAATTTCAATTTATGATCTCTTTCTCTTTTTATTATCCATTTCCTCTGATGTTAATTCTCGCGCCTTAAAGGTCCTTGGAGCAACTAAATCAACAATAGCTTGAAGATTATCAGAGATAACTTGTAGAGCAATAGATCCCAACGGAGGATTATCATTAATATCAACAATAGCAATTTTCCCTTTTGCTGCGGCTTGACGGTTAAAATATAATGCAGTCACATTACCCACGATTGATCTTAACATTTTTTTTCTTACAATAACAAGTTGTTTTGCTTGTCTGACCCAATCACCAAATAACTGAAGAGGTCGATCTCCTGAACTTCTAACAACCAAATATTTACCATCAAATCGATTATCTACAAATGGATTTCCTTCGACGAATTTATTGAGAATATTAACTATTGTTTCTTCCTTCTCTGTAGAATTCACTCTTGCTTCACAAACGACTTCTACATAAGAATAGGTCTGATTTTGATTCATATCCATTTGTACTAAATTATCATTTCGGGATCTATTTATCAAAGTGTATTTAGTAAGAATTTATAATTCTATTAAATTCATGATTTAATATATATAACATCGGAATCTAAATTCAGTAAATCTTCTAGAACTTGTGAATAAAGTTTTTCAGTTTCATACAGCGATTGATTTGACGAAATGAGTATATTTGGCTTTGCAATCACGTCTCCAATCCCAATTTCTAATTCTAATTGGTCTCTTTTTCGAAATGCTTCTTCAGAAAAAGCATCATCTACTCTTTTTCTAGTCATTGCCCTTTGTAATCTAGTTTTAGGATCGGAATGAACTGCAATTACCTTAAAATTGGGAAATCTCTTCTGGAATAATTTGACTTCTGATATCGATCTTATCCCATCTACAAGAATTCTTGTGTTTCCACCATTAATAGCTTCTGTAATCCAATCGATTACCACAGACGCAACTGCATCTTCTCCCCTTTCTTTTCTAAGCAAAAACATAACCTTATCAGATGACTCTCGATTTATTGGCAATCCTCGAGTTTTACATTCATTTCTTATAACATCACCCATTACCAATATTTTAAAATTACAACCTTTAGCTATTTTTCCAAAGACTCCTTTTCCAGAGGATGGCAATCCTGTAACTCCAATAATTACGAGGTCAGATTGGTTCATAATTTACATTTTTATCGGATAATTATCAGTATTTATCGACATTAGATAGGAAACAGGTTAAAAAAAATTCAGATTTAATTTATTGATAATTAATGGATAAATTGATATTTTGTGATATTTATTTGTTATTTCTGACTTGATTTTACAAATCGTTCCGGGATTAGGTTATGTAAGAAAGTATATGCAGAGAAAAATTATTGCAGACCCGTAAAACATAATTGTGTCCCATTTTATTCCAAAAGCGAAATCTCTGAATGTATTAAATGCACCTTGTTCCATACGCTTTCCAGTCCAAGCTGTTCTGTAGGCACTTGCTACATATAAAGAACTAGCAATTGCACCTCGACCCCCTAGCAAAAATACACTAATAACCGACAATATAAATGATGATATGAGAATAAATCCTCTCATTGCCCCCCAATTATTATCTGGGTACGTAAACAGAAAAGCAAGGCCAAAATAAAAAATCAAAGCATATATCATTATTAATGTAAATCTTCCTAAGATGAGGCCCAGTTCGGTAAAAATATTAATATCGTTATTATCGTCCTTGTCGCGACCAGCTAATATTTCTTCTTGTATTTCATCCAATGCAGACATAATTCATCCTTTATTTTCACACTTATAAATTCTTAATAAATATGCTAGTATGAGTTTATAAATTTCAATTATTCCACGCTAATTTTAATTGATAACAATTAGAATGTATTTTCACATTAAAATATTTTTTTAACAAAATTATTATGGAATGATTGATTTAAGATGAAATCAGATGGATGATGAGACCAAAAGGTGTTTTTTAGGATTAAGAATCCCACCGCTGGTAGAATTAAAAGAAACAATCTTAACGATATCAAATCCAATGGATGTAAAACTAAAAATTGTTGAACCAAAGAATTATCATTTCACACTTCATTTTTTTGGCGATATTACGGAGGATCAAATTTTCAATATAAAAAAAAATCTGGAACATTTTCGTTTTGAACCCTTCGAATTAGGATTATTTGGGACTGGTTTATTACCCAAGAAGAATTATAAGCGTGTCCGTGTTTTATACATCAAAACACAATTGGGTTCTGACCAATTAATTGAATTAGCCCAAAGAATAAGGATAAGACTATCTGACCAAAATTATGCAATAAGTAAAAAGGAGTTTTTACCACATTTAACAATCGCACGTGTAAAATATGGTAAAGATGCAGAAAAATTAGCGCATAAATGGTTAGAATTGGAGAATGAGTATTTTACAAATGTTAGTTGTAGTGAATTTTCTTTAATAAAGTCAACACTTACTAGTGAAGGACCAATTTATGACGATATTACTTTATTTCCAAAGAAAATATAATAATTTCTTTTAATATTATACCCTGATTAGCATAATAATACTAGCTACATTACAAATTAATTAAAATTCGATTAATATCTACACTGATTTTAAATAATAATTCATACCAACAATTATTCGCTTATGCTTTCATACTACACAATCTAGCAAATTATTATCTATTTTAGTTTAGAAGTCTCTACAGTCAAAATAATCTATATATTCTCATACATTTATTTTCAATTGTTTTGACTCCAAATATTTTTGATAAACGTCCTAAAGAGAACGTCTTCCGAGATAGATACTCACTTTTGCCGGAGTACGTACCTGAGGAACTTCCATGTCGAGAAAAGGAAATTGAACAGTTAGTTGAAAATTTAAGTATATTACTTGACCCCCTGAAATCGGTTTCTGTAAATATCGCTATCACTGGATTACCAGGAATAGGTAAAACTACATTAGCAAAAAAAACAATAAATGATTTAAAAAACGCAGCCGTATCAAATAGTGTACAGTTAGACGTATTCTATGTGAATTGTCATTCATTCAGAACCAAGACATCCATCCTTAGACGGATTGCTACAGACAGGTTTCATATCCAAGGTCGAGGATTTTCGGACGAGGAGCTTATGGAGATGTTAGCTAAACGATTAGAAAAAGAAGATTCCCGATTAGTTTTAGCAATTGACGAAGCTAGTATGTTAAGTGGAAGGGATATATTGGCATTTATACATATCAATGAATTATTTCCAATGGGAGTGGGTCGTTTATCAACAATTATTATCTGTCGTCGTGCTGAATGGAGTCTATTGTTGTCTGCCACTCTATCAGGGAGAATTCAGGATCAACTCAATTTAGAAGGATACTCAGAAGAAGAACTTCAAGTAATATTAAAGTACAGGGCTAGCCTGGCATTTTTTGCAGATATTATTAGTGATGAAGTTTTGAAATTGATTGTTGAAATTTCAGCAAGGACTCGAAATGCACGACATGGCATAGAAATAATGCTCCGAGCAGGGATGGCTGCCAATTCAATAGGATCACCAATAATTACTCCAGAATTTGTTCGAGCTGCAAAAACGGAGGTTTATCCTGAGTTAAGAAGTGATGTGTTTGAAGAATTAAAACTGAACGAACTAACTACGCTTTTATCCATTGGACGCATATTATTGAAACCAGGTGTTGTTTCTACAACAATCAATGAATCATATGAAAGATTTAGGCTGGTTAGCGAAGAATTTAATCAGAAAACTCAATCAAAGGCCAGTTTTAGATTATATATTGAAACATTAGAAAAGTTGGGTATAATCGCACATTCTGTAAGTACCGTTGATGACGGTCGTGGTAGAAGGGCTAAAGTTTCGTTATATGATATTCCTGCAGTGATTTTAGTTGAAAGAGTGGAAAGTGTTCTTAAGGCAAAATTACCCGTGTAAGGATAATACCACTAAACAACCAACCAAAATTATCTATCTGTACAACAGTTGAATTTTATTGTAGTCTTGACTTAAAATTTTGCATCCTGCCAACCCATGAAATAGGCAATCAAATTTGTACTTATGTGAATAATAAGAGTAATTGGGATTACAAAGGTCCATTGCCATGGGATTTCAACAAAAATTAAGATAATAAGGTATGCTACAATCACGAAACCTATCTGATCCATTATTGGAAAGCTTCCACCTGGCTTTAGATCAACCCTTCGTTTAATGAAGGATCCAAGTGCATCTCCCACAATGGCAGCAAACCCGAGGATAAATCCGAAGTACCATGTATAGTCTATCCATGAAAATCGATCCGTTACATTTTCATCGGACAATATTTCCGGGAAGTATAAGGCTACCATAATTCCCATTAAACCTCCACTGATGGTAGAACCAAGCATTCCCCCAAATGTTTTATTCGTGCCGAATATTGGTTTGCCATCAAAAAATAATTTCCCACGGTCTATTGGCCCAAGACCCGTGACAAACGTCGCCACTGCATTTCCAAAAAAAGAAGGTGAAAAAAAAATGAAACCATAATATATGTGAGTTATCCACGTTGCAACCACAATTCAGCATGAATTAACTCTATTTTATGTGTTATTTCTTATTCTAGATAATTAGCTTTAATGATTAAATTATTACATATAATCGCTCAGGAACT
This sequence comes from uncultured archaeon, assembly GCA_964600735.1. GTDB lineage: Archaea > Asgardarchaeota > Heimdallarchaeia > Heimdallarchaeales > Kariarchaeaceae > LC-2. The sequence continues at coordinate 16,128 of CAZRLL010000007.1, read as the reverse complement.
AATTAATTTCTTTATTTCTTCAATTATTTGTTCCCTGTAACCTGCCATAAATTGAATATTACCAACTGATTTGTGACCACTGCCTCTAATTGCCAGATTTGGAAGTGTTTCTTGGATATTGGTCAAAAAGTTTGTAAAATTGAAATCCAAAACAGAGCTACGAATAATTAGGTAATCACTGGAAATGCCTAGTGTGTAGACATTACCACCTTCCTCTTCTAATTTAGTTTGATGTAATGCAGTAAGAAGAGTTGAATGAGCAGGATACTCATATCTGTGAGAGAATTTTTCAATTTCTAAAGTAACTAATTTTGCTTCATTGTCTAAAGATTCTACCGTGCATGAATCCAGTACGACTTTTAATGCCCTGGCAAATAGGGATTTTGCCGTGGGTGTAATGCTCTCAATTAATTCAGTATTTTTCTCCTTGGATGCACTTATGCCAAGAACGTTCCTAATAACTTCACCACCGTCAAAATAACGTAAACCAAATAAAACATAATCAATCGCAGAGGTGATATTATCAATACGATTTTTATCAAATTCGTTTTCACTCGCAATTTCTAAGTAATTCTTGTATTCTTCTCCTTCTACATTATCTGAATATCCTGAAATTGCTGCTAATTGAATAATATTAGAGTCAAGTTCATTTTCTGCAGCAATGAATTTTGCTAATTCAGTTGCCATCATCCCGCTTGTAATAGAAGAGTTCTCATCAATGAGATAAGGATTTAGAAATGTGTGAAGTTTTTCTTCCATTCCATCTGATGGATAATGGTGATCAATAGCAATTGCATCCACACCGTAACTTTTGCATATATCTAGTGCTCCTTTAGAATCGGCTGTAGATCCAACATCAACCAATATATATAACGGTAGATTTCGATAGTTTGCACCATCATCTAAGGCAAAAGATAAATCGCGTACAATTTCTCTAATTTCAAAGATATGATTATTTTGGGGGATCCTACGTAAAATCCTGCGGAAATCCTCCCTTTTGACACCCCGAACATGAAGATAGCTCCTAATAGCATAATCAACTGCGTAAGCAGCAGCCACACCATCTACACATGGAGAATGGTATCGAATTATGATATTTTGATTTTTAAGGAGGGCAGTTCGAATTCTTTTCGCGGCTTGTACAAATTTTGGCTTCAGCGTATTATAAACTTCACTCTCAATATAAAATTCCTGTTCTTCAATCGATTTACCCGATGTTTGATCAATGCTGGATAAAATGTCCATAAATTCAAGTGCTTCTTGTTCATTTACTTTATCCATTTTATAAATTTGTAATCGTTCTTTTTCATTGATTAATCTGAACCGAGCAACAACATTGACAACAGTTCCCCGGGAAATCGTTGGGAATGCAACCTCATCCCGTTCTCCAAATGCAGAACCCTGAATTTTTTTACCTTTGGTATCAGTCATTGTAAAAAGAGTGGGGCCATTTCTCAATTGGAATTTATCCGTGATTTGACAGAATAATTTTCCTACCGTACCTACTTTATCTGTTATTTCCTCTATGGTCATATCATTAACAGGTAAATGCTTTTTGACGGTTTTATACTTGCTTACTCGTAATGGGATAACTGGGACTGCATTTCCACCCCTGTCTGTTCTAACAATTGGATTACGTAACCTAATAGGTAGATGATAACCTTGTTTGTATTTCCTGTCATGAGGATTAAAAAAACCAGAAAATCCACACCCTAAATCAACAATTATTCTATCGTCTCTGACATTTTCAATTATACCTAGAAGTGCTTTACTTCCGGTTAGAAATTTAGCATCTAATGGTTGAATTAATTGAATAACAATAGGATTTTCTTCACATGTAGCACACACATTGCTTTCTTCACCTTCAATATCAGATCCACATAGATCACAAATATAATGGAATCCTTCGACACAGTTGTCACACTTGGCTTTGCTAAATAGTTTCCCTTTCCCTTTACAAGTCTGGCATGCAGTTCCTTTTGATGAACCTACTCCTAGATTAATTCGATCACTGCCAGCACCTTGACAATCTGCACAAGTTTGTGAACTCTCTATTATGCCATTTCCTTTGCATTCCTTGCAACGAAGACGCATTAGAACCTGTTTATTTCAACTAAATAAGAGCATAACGATAAGGTTCAACATAATCGATAGATTTGTAAGTAAATTAAATATAATATTTTTGACAAAATAATCTTAAGATCACCCTAACTAATATTTTTACAAAATTAGACTACATTTTATTAGAAATTCTAATCAAATCAAACAATAAAGGTGTTTCACAAAATAACATCTTTATTATAAAAAATCAAAAGAAATTAAAGAAGTAAGTTAAGATGCATAATCTGGAAAGTGCCTTATCAAATGCACAAGAAAGGCAATCGATGTTAGAAAAGCTATGGCCATCTAAATCAGCCATAGAAGAAGTTAACATAGAGAAAATATTATGTTTTGTTGATGCGAATAATCATTCCTTTGATGCTTTAAATATTTCAGTGAAGTTGGCAAAAGAATTTGATAGTGATTTTGTCATTAGATCGTTATTTGACGAGGAATTAAAAAAGCTAACCTCTGAAGATTTGAGTCATTTAAAACAGTCTATAATCGAGATTGTGAAAGAGTCCTTCAAAGACAGTGATGTCAGTAAAAATGTCACCTTTCTTGAGGGTGATGCAATCTCTGCAGTTTCTAGTCAATTAATCATCGAATATGATATCATCGTTTTGCCAGTACCATATCACAGTAATCTCTCAGATCATCCTGATGCAGTTGCACTTGGATCTCTCGGAGAATATCTGGTTAGAAAATCAACCAAACCTCTATTCTTAGTATCAGAAGTTGAGGAAAAAAAAGATGATCCATTTTCATCAATTATTGTTGTAGTAAATGATGTCTCAGACTTAATTCAAAATGAGAATTACATTAATGCTATTGTTCGTAATCGATCACATTTGCATTTTGTTTACGTATACGATTCAAAGGATATAGAAAATTTAGCAAAAACATCAAAAGGGGTAATCGATGCGGATCTCGTAAAAAAAAGGGTGCATGAAAAATTGGAACAATATGGAGAAGTTACGGTAAAAAAGTTTAATGAACATATTGAATCTGTTGAATACTCGATATTCAATGAGAATTTTTCTGAAAATATTCAATCGCTTATTAAAAATGTCTCAGCGAGTTTACTGACAATAATATTACCTGAAAACAAAGCTGGACATGGATATTTGCTGTACCAAGAGATGTTACGAGATAAAAAATTACAGCTACCAATTATGATTTTGCGAATTGAGGAAGAAAAAAAAGCTGAAACCTTAAATGAAAAGGAAAACGATGAAGAAGAAAAAGAAGAAGAAATACTAAATACAAAAAACGATGAAATTAAAATTGATGATATTCAAGATGCTGAGCATGATGACGATGATCAGGATAACAATGCTGTAAATATGGAAAAATTCGCTTAAAAAATGACAATTCCTAATTTCCTTTTATTAATTTTTTACAAATATCTGGAAATTAGAAAAAACCATTCATGTGTTAAGCTCAACCTTGTAGAGATTAGAGGGAGTTTATAATTTAATGGAAATAACAAATATTCTACTAATTGTAGTTGCCTCTATTTCCATTTTATCAATATTGCCAGAGAATTCTGATAAAGCAAGGAATATTTTAGCTGGTGCAGGAGTAATCGTTGCCATCCTAGTTTATAAGGGTGAACCTACCCATATAATTTATGATGAACTCATAAAATGGGATGTACTGGTTTTAATCATTTTTCTATCAGTATTTGTTGATATGCTCGATGATATGGGGTATTTTGAGTACATTGGTATTCATCTCGTAAAACTAACAAAGGGTAATCAAATCCATTTATTTATTGCCTTAGGTGGGATGATGTTCTTTATGTCTGCATTTCTTGATAATGTGACTGCAATCATCTTGTTAAGTTCACTAACAATAACCGTATGTAAGCGATTGGATATTTCTCCTATACCATATCTTGTTTATCAAACATTTGTAACAGGAGTTGGAGCCCTATTAACACCTGTTGGTAGTGTTCCCAACATTATAATAAATTCTGAGGCTGGTATTTCATTTTCCAGGTGGGTCCAAGTGATGTCAATAATTGCATTTATTTCATTAATAATTACAACATTCTATTTTCTTAGAGTTTATCGTGACCCGTTGGGAAAAGTGTTATCTGATGAAAAAAAAGAGGAATTGTTATATCTGGATCCAAATCAGGTGATTAGGAGTAAAAAAGATGTATATTTAGCGACTAGTTTAATTTTATTACTTGTCATATTGTTTATTTTGGCAGAGAAATTAGATGTGGGGATTGAAATTATGGCTGCTGGTGTGGCGATAATCACCATGTTAGTCACAAGGACTCAGTCAAGAGAAATGTGGGCCAAGATAGATTGGAATACATTATTTTTCTTTACTGGATTATTCATAATTGTTGGTTCTTTGGATTATGCTAACGTATTAGATCCAATATCAAATGGAGTTGCAGATGGAATATCCGATTATCCGATAGCTTCATTATTAGTTATCATTATAATTGGAGGATTAATTTCGACTAGTTTGAATAATATTCCAGTGGCAATTATTTTTACCTCAATTTTGTTAGAAGTTGCTATCTTGTTACAGGTTGCTGATTCTTCTTCCTTTGGGGATCAATACTGGTATGCAGTTATTATAGCTACAAATATTGGGGCTTCACTTACTCCCATCGGCTCTATCATCGTCATTATTACATTTGAAGTACTAAGAAAGTCAGGGAATGAAATAAAGTTATCCCATTATTTTAAAGTAACATTTCCTCTTTTTATTATTATTTCATTAATTGGTTTCGCTTATTTAGTCATTCTAATCGAAATTGGATTTATTTGATAATAAATTAATGCAAAGTTTTTTCCCAATAATACAACATTTCATTTCAAATAATACTCAAAATATTTGATATGAAAAATTATTGAAACTTAATGTCAACGCACATAGAAATCTGGCAAGAAAGAGTAAAAAAGGACGTAAGTATCTATTATCAGGAAGGTAACAAAACACAGAAACTTACTGATTGTCGTATAATTCACTTAGACGGACAGGGAGTTACTTTTGAGGACAAAGTTAAGTTGGGAAAAAACAGAATTAAGTATATACCCAACTTCAAACTTGTCATGATTGAACAGGAGTATGTTTAAGAGCAAATAGGTCTTGTTACTTACCTCAATGGAAATTAATTCTATTATTCAATACAATTTAAAGATTTTTTTTAGTTATACTTCACATTAATGTAATTAAATTGTATAGAATAAAGGATTTAATCGAAAAAAGAAATAAGTTTCATTTCCAAATAGTATTTGATAGCATTGCACTCCCGCACAATAGATCCAAAGGATTTATTTCAAAAGGAACCGATTTTACAGAAAATCAATCTTAATCTATGTGTGGGTTGTAAAGCAGTCAAGCAAGCGTGTGGACTAGGTTATTGTCCATTGGTAAAGGCATTGGATTTACATCCGAAAGTGGATACGAAATTAGAGACTATCTCTGATAATTCTGTCTTTGGGGACTCACCTCAAATTTTTGTGGGTTCACATGGCTACCCATCTGTATTTACCGGACCCATGCAAAATCTTTTACCTGATTCTACAAATGCAGATAAAGTTGCTAATCCTGCTCTCTGGACTAATTTATCAATTGAAGAAATTATTGAACTCAGATTTGGCCTTTTGCGAGGTAAACAAAAAACCTATATCCAGCCAGGTAATCACGAAAGTTCAATAAATATCAAAGAAAAACTCGAAGAATTATCTCAGTCAATAAAACCAGTGGAGGTAGAGGGTTTATATATCAAGAAACCAGATTTGGCCTTAAAATTGAATTCAGAAACCCAACCATTTGGCCCATCAGGATTTTTATCAAAATTCTCACTAACATCGAACCCAAAAATACCCCGAAGGGTAGATCATATCATTAATGATGAAATAATAGCCCATGAACAGATAAATACTTTATATCAAGATGGTTTTGATGTTTATTATCTTCAGGGAATATTTTCATCAGGTTCGACTGGTATGAAAGCCAATTCAAAAATTGTGCCAAGTAGATGGAGTATTACTGCAATAGACGACATTATTGGAAAACAACTAATTACAAAACTAAGAGATTTTTCTCCTGTTAGCAATATAGAGGTGTTAAAAGGTGATTTTTTGGGAAACCATTTCACTATTTGTAAAATCCCGGGAAACTGGTCGTATGAATCGTATGAAACATGGATACCCGGAAGTATCTTTACTGTGAATTCGACTAAGTATACTATAGGAGTTGATCGAGAAGGTTTTACGGCTAATGAAGCTTACAAAGGTCGAACAAAATACGCATCTGCCGCTGGAGGATATTATGCCACAAGACTGGCAATATTGGAATATTTGCATAAAAATCGAAACCAGGCAAGGATTGTAGTTTTTCGAGAAATTTTACCTGATTATAAAATCCCAGTTGGCGTATGGGCTGTTCGCGAAGGGACTAGGCTTGCACTAAAATCGAAACCCCTGAAGTTTAATACCAAGAATGAACTCTTAAAATGGTTGAAAATCAACCTAGAGGTGGATTTACAGGAATATTTAAAGAGAAATATTACATTTTCCCAGAGCTCTTTAGATGAGTATTTTTGGTGACAATTAAAATATGTTTTTTCTTTTATATAACGTTCGAAATTCATACTCATTTGATTTTAACTGATTCGATTTGATCTCCAAGAAAATTATATTTATGCATAGTTTCCTAAGAAAGTAAATTTTTGTTTTATTTTTTTATACGAGAATAAAATTAGTCCTAATAAATTATTATTATAATTTTAATATGTATTTTGACTTTATTTAGTAATTATTTTTAAATTAGATTACCTCAGGAATATATTAAGTGTCCTTGGAAGATTTAAAGATTGTAGATTATATCTTTGTCGGGTTGGATACAATAGTAATATTGATCACACTCTTGTATTTCATTAGTAAGGGAACAACATTTAAGAAATGCAAAAATATTATTATCGACCAAAGGACCTTAGCAATTTACCGATCTTTTATTTATGTAAATTCGTCCTCTGGTTGGTTAGCAGCAGTTTTTACATTTACATTTCCCAGCTTGATTAAATTACCATTTCATTGGATTTTTGTTGGAACGATAATTTATATGCTTTCCATAAGTGTCCCCAGTTATGCATGCAAGAAACTTGGGCACGGTGGAACTTGTGCTTGTGATGCATACGAATATAATGATTTCCTTCCAATGGTCTTTCTAACGATATTTGGGATATTATTTCTCACATTCTATGATTTTCAAAGATACGAGGTCTCATACATTATTGTTCCTCTAATTGCGATGTCTATTATTATTTACAAATTTCTACCAAAAAAAATTATTAAACCATTGGGTTATCCACCCCAGTTATTAATGAATACTGTTGATCAATATCAACAATTTCTGATGACAAATCGCGACCAAAAAAAACTAATCACAATTGTAAAACCCACATGTGATTTTTGTAAAATGCAAGTGGATGAGTTGAATAAGGTACCTTTTGAGTTATTAGAGGAAAGATTAAGAATTTTTGATTTAGCATTTAAGGACGAAATGGATCCAATTTTAGCCAATTTTCTTAACATTAATGATCTTTCAAAATTACCCGTCCCATCAACTCGAGTTTTCTATATGGGGATGGAAATCGAATTGAAGGAGGGAATTATGACTGCATTAGAAATCCAAACCCTTTTGTTCTAAATAATACAATTGGGCGGTGAAGAATGAACTAAAATTAAATAATTTTAGAAGAATTATTAGGTAGTATTATCAATTTTTTTAACATAATAATTTACAGATATAATGATTAGCTAAGTAGTTGGTAGAAAATGATACCAGATATACTCATCCAAGAAGATTTCAGAAAGTGGTTAAATGAAGATATTCCTGGTTGGGATATCAGTTCTATGAATTTAATTGAAATTGAAGATAATATACAAGAAGCAAATATCGTAGCAAAACAAAATGGTATGGTAAGTGGAATTCATGTGGCATCAGTTATTTTCAAAGACTGTGATATTATTGCACAGAATTTGGTAAGAGATGGAGATATTGTTGAGAAAACTGACATTTTATTCAAATTAAAGGGTAAAGCATCAAACATCTTATTGGTCGAGAGAACTGCCCTTAATATTTTATCTCTTATGAGTGGCATTTCAACTGAAACCCACGCATTGATGACAAAAATTCAATCGGTTGGGAGTAAAGCAAGACTTGCAGCAACAAGAAAGACATTACCCGGTCTAAGAAAGTATCAAAAATTAGCAGTCCACATTGCTGGAGGTGATACACACCGCATGTCACTATCATCAATGATTTTACTTAAAGAGAACCACATTGCAGCTTATGGTAATTTTGAAAAAGCAGTAAATACTGCCAGAAGACGCGTTTCATTCAGTCAAAAAATAGAGGTTGAAGTAAAAAATGAAAGTGAGGCAATTGAGGCTGCTAAGTCGAAGGTCGATATAATGATGCTTGACAACTTTTCCATTGATAAGATCAATAGCTCAATTCCTTTAATAAGAAAAATCAATCCTGAAATTTTAATCGAAGCATCTGGCAATATTGATGAGACCAACCTAGAAGAATACGCTAGAACAGGTGTGGATATAATATCTATGGGTAAACTAACTCATTCAGTTAAAAGTTTTGACTTAAGTTTGATATTTGATTATGCAAATTAACAACCATTAGGACCGCAACCACTTGGCCCACATGCTGCTTGTGACATCATTTCAGCAGCTTTAGGATTGGTGATGCGAAAACCACTCTTTTCACCCGAAGTATCATAATCTATAGTAGCCCCTTCTACATTGGGGTAGGACAATTTGTCAATAATAACCTTCAATCCATCAAAAAATAACTCGTGGTCATCAGACATTTGGTTCATATCAATTGCTATCCCATAATTTATTCCACCACATCCTCCCTGGACGAAAACACGTAAGAATAAATCCTCTTTATCCTGCTGATCAATAATGTCTTTTACTTGACTTAATGCATGATCTGTTATTGTAATAATTTCAGTCTTGGTTTCTAATTCCATAGTGTTCTAATTTATCATTCAATACATGATATATAATTAAATTGGTTGATGAAAAAAATCAATAATGTATTAAGAATTTATTTATTATTGATTGTGAGTGCAGTATTCGTAGAATTGAAAAGCAAAATATACCGATAGTTCAAAATACTGAAGTAAAGAAATATAGTTCTTTAAACGTTAATTTGTTATCCTGATAATGAATAATCTAATTCCGAATCGAAATGATATTGTAAAATCCTTAAAAGAAGAGGAATTTGATATTATAATTATTGGTGGAGGAATAACAGGAGCAGGTGTAGCTCGGGATGCGAGTTTGAGAGGATTTAGAGTTGCATTGTTTGAAAAAAATGATTTTGCAGCAGGTACATCCTCCATGACTAGTAAAATGTTACACGGTGGACTGAGATATTTAAAAAATTATGAATTTCGATTAGTCAGACAAGCAGCTCTGGAGAGGAAGGTACATTTAGATATTGCTCCACATCTTTCAGAGAGGATGCAGTTTCTCGTTCCTCTATATAATTGGAGTGATGAGGGCAAGATTATGAGACGATTAGGATTATTTCTTTATGATGTCATTGCCTTTCCCAAAGGCATAGGGAAAAGAAAACACGTTAGCGCAAAGGAACTGGTAAATAAGTTAAATTTACTAGAAAATGATGATTTGATAGGAGGTTCGTTATATTTTGATTGTAAAACGGATGATGCCCGATTAACACTGGCAAATATATTGTCTTCTACTGCAGCGGGAGCCAAGATACTTAATTATGCAAAAGTTGAAAAATGGAAATCTGTTCCTGATGGAATTGAGATCTCTGCGATGGATCTGGAAACTCAAGAAACACTGTTAGTTAAAGGTAGGGTTTTGATTATTTGTGCAGGTCCATGGTCGGAAAGAGTGGAAAACATGGGAGAAGATTTTAATGGAAAATCTAACCTTCGTCTGACACGTGGTACACATTTGAGGATGAGAAAAAAGTTAGATGAACATCCTTGCTTGATTGTGAATAACGACGGTAGACCAATTTATTTGATCCCACAGATTGATTATGATTTAGCTGGGACAACAGATCTTGATTACAATGGTGATCCCAATGATGTTGCACCAACATTAGAAGAGATTGATTATATAATAGATGCATGTAACAAGTTATTCCCATCAGTAAATTATTCAAGAGATGATGTAGTAGCTTGTTTTTCTGGTGTAAGGCCCCTGATTTATCAAAAGGGAGCGGATGAAGGGAAAACCTCCCGGGACCATTCAACATTTGTTGACGAGTCTGGGATAATCACCTTGGTAGGTGGCAAATTGACTACATATCGTGTAATGGCTAAAGATGCTTTAAAGAAAGCACAAAGGTTCCTAGATCCAAATATTAGAAATAAGCGTTGCTTTACAGATAAAATGCCATTATGGGGTGGAGATATTGATGATTGGGATAAATTCATGATTTCTGAAGTTATCAGAGTACGTAAAAAATATAATTTATCTGATTCTTCTGCAAGGATAATTGTAAAATGGTATGGTTCAGAATTACAATATTTTGAAACAATATTGGAAGAACATGGAACAACCCTACTTAAAAAAGAGCGACCTTGGTTAGAGGCACAAGTAATTTACAGTTGTAGGGTTGAAATGGCTCGAACTCCAATAGATTTTCTTAGAAGACGTACTCCTTTAATGCTTGAGGAAAATAATGGGTTAGATATCTTACTTCGAGTTGTGGAGTTGATGGCGAATGAATTAAATTGGAGTGATGATTACAAAGAATTGCGGAAAACTCAATGTGTGGAATATGTCAATAAATTTATTTCAATTATTGATAATTAACAATAGGAGCGGATTTCGAGTTATTCCAACTAATATCATCATTATGATATTTACATTTTTTCTTTAATCAGAAGATCGTTAATTGATATAAAAATTGACAGCTTGCTTATCACGATCAAATGATGTGCGAAGCGATATTTTTATGGGAGTAGTTTGAAGATAGATCGGTGCAGGCACAAGATCGGATTACAAAGATTGATCGATCTGACTCTAACAGTCAACCTGCAATTTTCATTGGGCATGGTTCGCCCATGGTGGCCATTGAATTTGATGATTATACTGAACAATTATGCTCTTTCATAGAGAGTTTACCTCCTCCAAGAGCGATCATTGTTGTTTCTGCCCATTGGGTTACTGGTAATGGAGTGCGCATCACTGCAAGCCAATATCCTAAACAAATTTACGATTTTCATGGGTTTCCCGACACACTATATGCGTTAACTTATCCTTGTGTTGGTGATCCTAAGCTTGCAGAAGAGATTGCCATTCTACTTGGAGACGCTGGATTTAATACTGTATTGGATTCAGAAAGAGGATTGGATCATGGCACATGGGTTCCTTTATACGTAACGTTTCCAAATGTTGATGTCCCGGTAATTCAAATATCAATTCCAATTGATGGTAAACCAGAAGACCTATTAAGAATGGGGAATGCTCTGGCAGATTTGAGAAAACATGGAATTATGCTTGTTGGTTCTGGAAATTTGGTTCATAATCTAAAATTGATTAAGTCGGATGATAAATATGCAGAACCAGAAAATTGGGCTGAAGAACTTGATAATTGGTTTGCATTGAACTTAGCCAATCAGGATTTAAAGAAACTACTAGCCTACGAATCTAATGCACCCCATTTATCAAAGGGAATTCCTACTAATGAACATCTGCTACCCATTTATTTTGTTTTGGGAGCGATGCGTCAAAAAGATCATTACGTAAGAATATTCGACGGATTTCATTATGCGAATATTTCAATGCGATGTTTTGCCTTCGTTTAAAGTTATCAGATTCGGCATATAATGAAAGGCAGAGTAATTTTATTTTTCAATTTCTTTATAATCAAAAACCTCCCCGTTTCTGGGTATGGATAATGATTTCCAATTTTTCCACTCAATTTGTTTTGACAGAAAGGTGATTTGACCTATATGAATTGCATAATGGGTTAATTGTCTTTGAATAGCTTTCAGCACGGTATGAGATTCTTTTCTGATATAAATTTCTTTTAACAAATCTTCTGGATTCAGCGATTTCAAAGTTATGAATAGATAACTCCAACCATTTTCCCACAGCTCTAATAATTCAGCCCTAGAAGGAGTATATTTTTGATCAAATTCTTCAGGTCGATTTCTATCAGCTTTTTCCCCATCTTCTGTAAAAATATTAGTCCACCTCGATCTCATATTCCCGGTTATATGCTTCACTAAAATCGCTACGCTGTTTGATTCACCATCAGGAAGCCAAAATAAATCCGCATCATTTCTTACTTGTTTAATGGACCTTTCAGCCAATAATTTAGTTTTCTGAAAATTAATTATCACATCATCAAGATAATATTTACTGATATCAATTGATTCGCTCATAGATTCACGGGTGTTTAATATTTGATAAATTGTATGGTTGAAAGTATGAATGAAGATCAATTATACTTAGATAACCTAAATTCAGGCGATACACACTTGTTTGTTATTCTACCAATATGGTTAAATTGAAAATAATGATATCTCAAATATTGCTAAAGCGTTTTGGATTACAAGTTAGGATCACTTTCATCCATTAAAAACCACAAATTGATAATCCTTCCTCGCAAAGATAAAATGCAACAACCGCATCTACAAAACAGAACATGTTCAATTTATTGTAAACTGTTCATAACCCTCTTCATTAATCCTTTCATTGATCGAAATATAATGAGGGCACATATTAATTCTCTATATCTCTTTCATGTATCTCATGCTTTAATTGAAGCCGGTTACTGTTTTGTTTACTCAGTAAGTATTTATTTTGCATTGAACAATATTCAACGACAAAATTCTCATTTGATTATTGAAATGGAGGAAGAGAGACTTTATCCACAAATGTAATAATTATTCTTTCATCGTCAATTACCTACATTTTTGTTAATTGAAATTTTCAAGCTGACAAATTGAGTAATAAATTACTATAATTATACTGATTTATCATTCACTACTTCAATTTTAAATTCCCTTCCTAAATACATAGTACCCGTCAACTTTACAGGACAATCATATCAGATTTAATGCAGGTATTCTCATAACTTCTTTAGGAAGAGTAAACGAATATTTAAGTTACCACTGAGGAAACCTGTTTTATTAAAAAAATTGAAATTACATGGGTTGAAATAAATTGGCTGGGGACAAACCGAGGAAATTAACCATTACCAATCAGCGAGTAGATTCATATGCACATTTGCCGAAAATTCATTTTGTTGATGGGACGCGAAAACATGTAGATGATCCTGATCTCTGGTTTGCATGCAAAATAAATGCAACTTTAAAAGATAGCAGTGCCTCGGAGATATATTGGGAAAAAAAGAATTTACCAAGAGAAAAACAAATAAAATTCATCACTGGTGTTCGTAATCACTCCTGGAATAGACAACATCTGGGAGCCATGGTTGTTGCTGGTGCCGATATTGAAGTTACCACCTCATCTCTAGTAACAAGTGCATTTACACTGGGGAAATTTTATAGATTGCAACAACAAACTCGACGCTCTGTGGTTTTGGATCAGGTGATTGATACACCCGAGCTATCTAATAATAATGATGTGAAATCTTGTTTCGAAGACCGATTTGAGTTGTACTGGGATATTGTGGATAGAAGACCTACAAAGTATAAGGGATTTGATCCTTATATCCAGGATTCCTTTAAAATTCTTCCATTATCAGTTAAAACAAGGTTCTCAGGGAATCTAGACCTGAGAACAATAAAGGGATATTGCAGGTGGAAAAACCTCGAATATCTCCCAAGTTCACTAATAGAATTTTCAGAAAAATTAGACAAAGCAACTAGAGATGAATACCCCATAATGTTTCAGAGTTATTTTCTCAATGAAAAGAAAGATAATCCTGGAGCTGAATTACTATTGGAGATGTTTAATAAAATTGGTAGTTCTGATTTAATCGATGAACCATTATTATGGTATAATGATATGTCATTTCTGCTTCCTGAAAACAAGTTTTTTAACAAATTATATGAAAATTTCAATCTTGTGGATCAATTAAATGATGCAGGTCCAGATGCTATATTTTTAGGATATTTCAATCCACTAGGATTAAGATTAGAAGATCTTACAGAACTTTTTAAAAATAAAGACGAGGCAGCTAAGTCTGCAATTGAGATGGCTAGTTTTGCTTTTATTTCAAAAATCGACTTAAGTGGTGCCATAGATACTTGGCGACATACTAGGTCAAACCGAATTGTACAACCTATCTACCATGCATTAAATAATAGTGGTAATGTAGTCTTACCAATACTATACAAACGGCAACAGGATTCAGGTTCGGATATCCCGGATAGATTTATGGAATTGTCGAAAGAATCAGTTTCATTGTACCATGAATTAGTAAATGAGGGTATAAGTAAAAAAGAAGCAATTAATGTTATACCTCATAATTTCGAGTTAATTCAAATTGAGATGATGGATATTTTTAGTTTTCTGAATTTAATGGCAATTCGTACTTGTGTCTCAGCCCGACCAGAGGTACAAGTATGGGCAAAATCGTTATTAAGAGAGGTGGGTAAAACATCAGATTTCCGTGGTATCGACCAACTTTCTGATGAACAATCAAATTTATTAGCAAGAGGCATACAATTCAATTACTGTATGGAAACGGGATCTTGTCGAAAATGTGGAAAAAATATCATATATTTACCTGATCCTTACAAAAATTAGATTTACTTATCACATCAATGTACACGCTCAATTGTGAATTATTATTGTGAATTTTGTCCAAAATATTTGATAACCTACATAAGTAAGAAGTTTAAATGATTATTGTGGATTCACTATCTGAAGTTTACAAAACAATAACCGAAGATCCGTTTAATCAATATGTTAAGGTTTCAACCCCTTTGCGAATAGCGATAGCCTTTTTCAGTTTAATTTTACTCTTAATATCAAATTCAACTCTTCAAATTATTCTAATTTCATTTATCCTTGTAATATCGATTTTTACTCTCTATTACAATTATATTTTTCACTCGAAATCTATCACAATTAATAATGACAATTTACCTGGATCTAATCACCCTAACAGTTTGGTATTTCTAGATTCTACAAATATAGAATCTAACCTACATCAAGCTTTCTCACAATCTGTTAAAAATTATAAAATACTCTTAATTTTAATTCACGGAATAATTTCTTCAGTATCAATTTTAATCATGTTGGATTTAATTATTCTAGAACAACAAGAAGTTATTGTATTTATTGTTCTAATGATTAATTTTCTCAATCTGATCCTGCTAGTTATGAAAATCGAACCCGAAATTACTATTGCTCAATCCCAGTTGCTGGAATGGCAGCAGGAAGTAAAAGAACTTCGTGGATTTGAGGACGAAAAATGGAAGATGGAGCTAACTAGATTAATCGATACGGGATCCAATAATTATTCTGAATTAGAGACCGTTATCAAATATCGAGGAATTACCAAAGATCAAACCCTCAGGTGGGTAGATATTAAAGATTTTGTTAACAAATTCCCCTCACCATCAATTTTAGATACTGCATTAAATAAGGGATTTACTTCATATGACGAGTTTGTTGAAGCATCGGACGCTGGATGTCCCACAAAGGCAGATTTTATTCAAATGCGTTCCCTTGGATATAGTACCCATAATGATAGATTACTTGGACAAGAACAAGGTTACAATAATGCAGAGGAATGGAATAAAGGTAGGGCAGCTGGAGCTAAAACATTTACTGATTATCAAGAGATGTTCCAGAGAGGTTTTTTATCAGTTGAAGACCAAT
The DNA here is from genome assembly GCA_964600735.1 of uncultured archaeon. Classification (GTDB taxonomy): domain Archaea; phylum Asgardarchaeota; class Heimdallarchaeia; order Heimdallarchaeales; family Kariarchaeaceae; genus LC-2. Next base: position 175 of record CAZRLL010000007.1, on the reverse strand, counting down.
ATATCTCAGAAAAGAAAGGATTTTTCCTATACTCTGAGTATCAAGATGGAATAGCACGTGGATTTACTAATGCAAAAGATTTGAATCTAGCAAACAGGCATGGGATTCCAAATTACAAGAAAATGGAGGAGATGATTAATTTTGGGGTGGAATTTGATAAGTTTCTAGACTATGA
>CAZRLL010000006.1:0-47817 GCA_964600735.1 uncultured archaeon | reverse complement strand
TTAAAGAAATAAACTTTGGTGGAATTAGTGTAATATTCAATTTTCATGAGGATTTACAGTTTTCAATATTTGTCAGGAATTTAACTAGTCATAATGTGGCAGCAACAGAGAAGATTGTCAATTCGATAGTTGATGAACTCGTTGACCAAGTTGGTGAGGATATCATCAGAAGCAGGAAAATAATCACCCGGGAAACCATAAAAAACATCGATAAGATAGCAACAAGATTCAAAAAAGCTAACGAAACCGCCCCTTTGGGGGATGAAGAACTCTCTGAAGATTTGGATCAACAACTTATCCTCATTTATGGTAATGATGAAAATAATCACTACAAGATCAAAAGATTTCTCGAAAAATCAGAATTGTATCAGGTAATGACTACTGATGATGAAGAAACTGCCAGTCGTTTTATTAAAAATTCAAATTGCAGCGTAGTATTACTAGATTCCAAAATTAGAGAGAAAAGAAATGTCCGTGATCCTTTTGATTTTGCAGAACATGCTAAGGAAATTTCTCCTCACATTCAGGTGATCTACAGAGTAAGAGACCGTCGGATAACATCTCACCTAGTGGAAGCTCTGAATAGTGAGTTAATGTGCTATTTGGTTCCCTATCGAGCAAATTTCGGTGAATTAACTCACTGGATTGGAAAGGCTTTGGAAAAATCAGCTCAAATTAAAACAAAAACCTTTGAAGGAAAGGAAATTGACAAAACTCTAGACCAGGTAGCTATTGTCAAATCAATTATCAGAAAAGATGAAGCCTCATTCAGACCCGAAACAGTACCATCATTATTGGGAGTTTTTATTGCCCAAAGAGAATATCCTATATTTCAAAAAATGTGGCCCATCAATAATATTAAAATCGAGTATGATCAAAATATGATGGCTGGATTAGTGGCTGCACTTGACAATGTTGGAGAGGAGATGTTTTTTGACGATAAACCAATAGGTGGTTTGGAACTGGGAGGAGCTAAAATTTTAGTACAACAAAGAGAAATATTTAACTTTGTATTTTTTGTTAAAAATGTTGATCCGAATACCTCGGTTGTCATTAACAAGGAGCTAATTGAGGCCGCAGATAAATTATCAACAGTAATTGTGAGCATGAAAGATGATCTACAATCAGATGAAATCAAGAAACTGCTAAACACAACAAGCAAACAGATTTATAAGGCTTTTGAGAAAAAATTTAACTAATTGAATGGATTAATTTTCAATTTTTAATATAAAGAAACTATTATAAAATGTATATTTAATGTAATAGTGTAGTGATAAGACATCTAATTATAATACAACGTTCTGGTTTACCATTATTTTCAAGTACTTATGAAAAAGGGATCGAATGTTGTAGTAATGAACATAAAAGTCATGATCTCATCACGAATAAAACAAGCATTTTGAGCAGTTTCTTAACAGCTTTACAATCATTAGCTACCGAATTTGGTGGGCCAGTTAGAACAAGCAAAGCTGGGAAAATGGGACGTTTATCTCCACAATCAAGGTGAAATTACGAGTATATTATTAACTAATCCTACTGATGATTCTGGTTTGATAAGGCAGTACAAGGAAAAAACAGAAACTGTCGCAGATTTATTCACTCAAGAATATGAAATTGATTATACTAACTGGACTGGTAAAACTGAACTATTCAGCAATTTTGGAGAGATAATCAAAAAATATAACATTACTGATGAAACTTGGAAACAAGAAGGCTTATGTAAAAACTGTATTAATGATGTATTTCAATCAATATCGAAACTATAATTTTAGTTAAAAGATATTAATTCTGAGGCATGTTTTTCTGATTGGGCATCATTTAATGTGAGTATTAAAATGTTTATACCAATTTCTTTTAGCCGATCCATTTGCTCTCCAATCTCGGATAATGTCCCTACCAACCGATTCTTTCCAAAATCATTCAGCGATGGCACATTCATGCCCAATTTGGAGAGCCTTAGACGATACTTATCTATTGCTAATTTAGTATCTTCCTTATTCTTGCCAATAATTGCAGCCCTATTGCATGTTGTGATGATATCATAAAAATCTCTACCCACATCTGAACAATGATTTTCAAGAACAGTGAGCTTATGTTGCAATACTTCCACTGAACCTCCAAAATTTGACATTTGGGCATATTTAGCAACCATTTTCAAAGTTCGTTTCTCACCACCACCACCTATTAAAATTGGAGGATATTTTTGGATGGGTTGAGGGTTGAGGTAAGCGTTTTTTAACGTGATGATACCTGATGAAGTGACTAAATCTTGGGTCCATAAAGCAATTAAATTTATTACATATGATTCAAGTAAATCCATTCTTTTCCCAAGGGAATCAAACGGGATATTAAAAATGGAATGCTCTTTATCATACCAACCATTACCCAATCCGACTATAACCCGACCATTGCTAAGATGATCAATTGTCGAGATCATCTTTGCAAATAAACCAATATTTCGGAATGTAACCGGAGAAACCAGAGTGCCAAGCTTGATTTTATCTGTAACCATAGATAATCCAGATATTAGTGACCAAGTCTCATATAATGGACTTTTATTTGGATCTGGAGTTCTTATCATATGATCCGCAAACCACAATGAGTGAAAACCTGCTTTTTCATATTGACTTGCTAGTTCAATGTATTCAGAAATACTTTCTTTAGGTCTAAATGGTGATGAACCGTGAATATAAAGTCCTAATTTCATAATTTTGGATTTTATATGGATTAATAAGTGATTAGCCCATATTTTACACAAAAGGAGCTTGAACTAGATTATTCATTATGATTTTTGAAATCCTTTCATAGAACAGAGGATTTTTTTTCAGGCTGATGATTTGCCTTAGTTGTGCCAAATGCGCACAAATAATAACTTGTGTGATGAAAATAATATATTATATGAAACAATTTGTTAAGAGTATTATCGATTGATCAAATGGTGTACGATCAATCAAAATTTTATCAGTTGTTGATGGTATTTACTAGTTTAGAACCATTAAAACTAAAGATTTTACTGATACTAGCACATCTATCGCCACAGAGAATTTCAGCATCCGAGTTAACCATGCTTTTGGGTTACTCAAAAAAAGCACGAATAATATATCGAGGGGTACTAGATGAACTTGAAAGTGCTAACTACATTATAATCGACCGAATCAAAACAAAACATTTCTCAATTCAACTATCACCACACCACCCAGTGATGGCTGATTTAATTGAACTTGCCATAAATGAGGGAGAAGAATATACAGACAATCTAAGCAAAATGTTGATGGAGAGGAGATTTTGAAGGAACTAAACATATTTTCAGTAAAGAAGATGGTTTTTGTTTCCATTTTACTGAGTGTAATCACCTTAGCAATTGTGAGTCAAGCAACCCCAGATACACCGGTTGGTGAAAAGGAGGATCAAACCTCAGATACCTCGCAGCAGTCTTATTCCACAACAAATACAACTTCAACCAATACCACGTCTATTACTCAAGATGAGACAGAAATACAGTTTACTGAAGAGAAGGCTGAGACAGTAGGCGATCAGGCAGCTGTTGATGGTGGTTGGGTAATCGATGGTAATATTGATATACAAACAATTCTTTTAACTAGTACTCAATTCATAATTATTGCTATCTTATTTTTTGCACTAATTATATTGAATTACCTTTTCCTGTATAATGGGGGCGATTTTCGGGTGTATTTGAACCAAGCATTCCAATTAGCTGGTTTTCCAGCTATCGCTCAGATGATTGGTAAATCCTGGAAAATTGATGAAACGATCAGTATAAACATCAGGGGATTGTTGAATCCTTTAATTACTATTTTTCTGCCCCTGCACTCTAGTGCTATGGATTATGGATTAAGCATTGAAGGGGATCACGCAGTTGTATCCTGCTCTGTTGAAATGTTGCCTTTAAAAATGCAATTAATTCGTCTATATTTGAATCAAATCTGAAATTTATTGGGATTCATTTCATAAATTATTCAACAGGAACGATTATTTCATTTTTTAACGCTTTTATCAATAAACAGGCATATAAATTATAAAACAGTTATTTGCCAGTAAATTTGAGATATTTACTGGTAGAATTTACCTATGAAAGTACAAAATATAGACGAAAGAGCCTTATTAACTGCATTTAGTTCTACCAAGCGTCAAATACTAGTAATTCTGAAGAGGGAAGCTGAGATTGATCTGACATCCTTATCTGAAGAATTGGGCATTACCAAGATGGGAGTATTAAATCACATAACAGATCTTGAGGAGATGGAAATTATTGAGCGATTTGAAAAGAGGGGAGGTATTGGCAGACCTCGATTAGCCATTAGATTGGCACCAAATTCATCAGATATCTTTCCTAAAGCATATGCCTCAATCACGTGTTCCATGTTGGAATTTATTGAGGAGGAGTTGGGGAGGAACGCGGTACGGGATGCGCTGGTAAGACGAAAAAACAAGCTACTTGAAAATTACAAACTTCAAATTGGGAATAAATCATTTGATGAAAAGATAAAATCGCTAGCAAATTTAAGAAATAAGGAGGGGTATATGGTGGAATTAAAAATGATGCCAGGAAGATCTAGTTATGAATTTCTTGAGTTTAACTGTCCCATATTGGCCGTATCCAAACAATTCCCCGAGTCATGTATTGTTGAACGGGAGTTGCTTGAAGAAATAATGGAAACCAATGTACAGACTAGCCATCGTATCGTGGCTGGCGATAATGTCTGTAGATTTTTAATCACCAAATCTTGATATTCTAAATTAATCTGGACAATTGAACGACTAAATTGTTCCACCATGATACGTGGGCATTGACCAATAATAGGTGAGTCTCATTGGGGAAATCATTTGCACCCAGACCTTGTTCAATAACATAGACATGTTTATCTTCAATCAACATATTGCTGATAATACTTTCATATCTCTTGGTACTGCGAATGATAAAAATATTTGTAATTTCCACCGACATATCCTCTAGTAAGTGATCTATATTCCAGAATAATTTTTTTTTCACGGGAGGTTTTAATTTACTTTTACCAAGATTGTTTTGGTTCATTGCTGCAATTAAATGGTTTTGTATCTCATGACATGATTTATTGATTGACCTCTTTGTGTGTCGCATCAGTCGATAACTCAATGAACTTGACCCTTTGGCTGCTAATGCAGAGCCAAGATAGACGTATGCACCTCTTGGAATATAAATCAGTTTTCCTCCCTTAAACCTTCCAAATTTTAGCTGCAATGGCTGATTTACTCTAATCCGGAGTAAATAGGTTCCACTTTGAACCTGTTTCCCCATAATTGTTATCAGTTCTAATGAACCCACAATTTTATTTTGCAGGATGAATTTAAGTTGTTGTTGGTCATGTTTAATATCTTTTTTATGTTTATTTTTAATATCGTTTTTATGTTGTTTTTTATGTCTACATCTAGTTACATTAAACTCATTATTCGCTTATTTAATTGGCATAATTAAGCGACATGTGTAAATCAATGGAGTAAAAGTTAGTTTATTGTCATTATTTATGATTGTTATTTGTTTTATTTTTAGTATTATATTTACTTTTTATTGTACTTTTTATTGACATATGTCTTTGAATATTATTGATGGTGACCCTAGATGATCTCATTTTTTTATAAATTCAATACCCGAGAATAAACATCTTTTTACTGACGCCATTAACACATATATGTAGAGTTTATGGCTGATATACACAGTATTTTATCACGATGCAATATTGTACTCCCAGATGGATTACTTAGACAGGCCCTTACTCACCCCAGTATGGGTCAAGATAATTCAGATGCCCCAAGTTTGGAAAGATTGGAAACCCTAGGAGATTCTGTACTTGACCTAATCGTCCTGGATCATTTAATGCTTGACAATCTACTCGCTGATTCAGGAGAATTAACCCGTAAACGAAGTGAATTGGTTAATAATAACATACTAGGCACCCTCGGTAGAGATCTAGGCCTTGAAAAGGAATTAGTAGTTATTCAGAATTACATCATTGTGGATAGTGATCTTGCAAATGTGATTGAATCACTCTTTGGGGCCATTTATATACAATCTGGAATATCAGCATGTGAGGATTTTTTAGATTTAATTTGGGAGAACTGGCAAAATATTGCCCTCGAATTACAAAGTGATTACTTCAACCCCATTGGTCTATTACAGGAGATATTACAAAAAGGAGGATCCGACATTCCTAGTTATCACACCATCAAAAAAGAAGGAACTGAACATAATCCAATCTACACCATTCAATGTTCAATTATTGTTGATAGTCGAACTATTAACAGAAATGGTAAAGGAAAAAACATACAGGAAGCTCGACGAATGGCAGCTACTAGTTTGATTGATGATCTAAAAGAATTTTATTTCTAATTTTATTTTTTATTAACTTGTTAATCTTCGATTTATTCATATTTTTATTCAGATCCAATGTATAATGGATCTCATTACAGATAAAGGAAAGAAGTATATCCTCCTCATTTATCTTTTGAAAGCTATGAAATTGGATTTCTTGGTCAAATTCGTGAAAAATATTTATGATTAACTTATTCCAAGTTCTCATGGATAAAAACCTAAAAATGCCTTAATATTCAATTTTTACTTGCATATAAAATCTAATATATTATCCAGATACTATTCATATTTCTTCAATTGCGCCCATATCATTATAATTATTGCTTATCTCCATTGCCTTGATAACTTTGGAAAACAGATTATCAGACAGTTTTGATAAGACAGTGGATAACTCATCCTGAGTGGCTAGACGATAGGAGACACTGCGCATATCATGAAGGTTAGGTACACGATAAACTATACCATTTTCTAATAAGCGACGTATAGCATACCTCATTGATTTATATGATACCTCTGGTAATGCTACCCGAATTTCCTCTTGTGCCTGAAAATCCTGTTTTGAAAGATGGTTAATTATCTCTATAGCTGGACTGGGCAACTTGGTAATAATTTATATAACCTCAGCTTAATATAGATTTATTACTATATTAATCCTTACATTAATTTGAATTATCATTGATAATTAAATGATATAGTTGATTTAACTATAAATTTTATACCAACAACCTAGATGATTTATTCATGGGGTAAAATTTGGTAAGAAAATTATTCTGCACATTTTTTCCGATATTTTATAATGACAAACAAAATATAGACCAACTAAAAAGACGGAAATAGACTAAATAATTGAGGAGAATAAATGTCTAGAGAACTATTACTTGATATTGGTGAAGTATTTCCCAGCGTTGGTATGGTTGTTCCTGAACTCGAATTGAACTTTCGGTTAGCTGCAAAATATACACCGGCTAAAGTAAAGGATGTGCTTGAATCACTGGTAGAAAAAGGTGTTTTAACACGCTTTGAATTCAATAATACGATTCATTACAAGGCAAAAGAAGACATACCTATCAACGTTGGTGAATCAAAAACGGAAGCAATAAACCAGGAGAAATTATCACCTCAGATAGACCACTTAAGGGATTTGAGTGAGATTGTCTTGGAAATAGCCAAGACCATTGAAAATCCACACATAAACGAACTTGTGAAAAAATACCAAGATACATACAATTAATCATTTTAAAAAAAACTAAAGAGGAGCAATAAAGAGAAATGAGATCACCATACTCTCAAGCCGTCTTTATTGCAAAACCAAGAATTTCCTCGGTTCAACCATAGCATCGTTCAACAATCGTAATCGAGTGAGTACTGTGATCATACGAATTCTCCAGTGATCAACAGATAAATTGTACTGGAATGTACTCAGCTAAGCGAACACATATGGCAAAATAACATATCTAGCGAGATATATTATATGAATATATAATAGTTATTTTCTTAAAAATGTTTGCAAATCTCTCTGGTCAGTATCTTAATTATCATGATACCGGGATGAATAGAGGTGTAATAATAGATTTTCATAATAATTGATTAATATTAGTTAACAATTTACTAATTTATATTAAATATTTAATATCACTAATATTATTGGCCTATATTTTCTCATTTTTGAATATACTTAATCCATTATAGATTTTCTTATTTAATATGACTTTTTCTTATATAACTATATTTTGATGAAGTAGTGAATTTGAAGACCAGATCCAGTGGAATTTAACTTATCAATTAGCACATAATCGATCATAATTTACTTAACTGTGTTTTTAGTTTTACCTTCTATTCACATTTACATGGTTACCCATTTGAATTATAAAATGAATATTATAGTATAGTTTTTAATTTAATTTGTATTTAGTACTTAAGTATGGGTATTGGCTGTATTGTATTTATATTATAGTTATATAAATCTCGATTTATATTTCAGATAGTTTTAACCAATTATTTTACTCACACTATTATCCGTGTTATGGATAGACATCTCTGTATTTTATCTTAATCGTTATCCTATATTATTTAATATACATAATGTTTTGTTATATTCTTTATTTATCCCATTTGTTTATTCATTATATGCCTTTTAATATATTGTAATATGATTGTTTTACGCTCATATATTAAGTTATTTATGACTATTTCTTGGTTATTATTTGGACGTTTACCTCTTTTCGAAATATCGAAATTGATATTTTCCGCATTATAATATTTATTATTATACTATAACATATTTTATTTCTAATTAAGGCAATTTATTTATATTCTAATTATTATACACACAATATATCATATATAATTGATTGAATCCATAATATTTTATCCTATATAATCCACTATCACCTTTATTTATTAGTCATTTCACCTACATTAAATAATTATATTGATTGATTAATTTATTAATTATTTGTTATTACTATTCACCTAATTTGTGTATAATACATCACATTCAGAAAGTATATACCATTACATTTAAAGAAAATAGTTGTATTTAATTTTATCACGATAAGGAATATTAATACGATTTTATTTTATGCGGATCATCTTTTATTATCTATTTTACTAATTCTTCATTTTATGCTAATGATTAACAAACCAATTATTATCAGATGTTTCAAATGGTATTGTTATACTTCTAAATTCAATTGCAATTTTATACGAGCTTTTCAAAAAACCTCAAATTTATCGAAAAATCGTAAACAAATCTATCTGCAGAGCAAATAAGTTTTCAATCAATATTATCTATTCTAATTTATGGCAAAGAAGAAAAGCACAACCAAAAAAGCAACCAAGAAACCCACAAAAAAAACCCACACCTCCAGTAAGGTCACCCTGGAAGATATACATAAACGAATGATCCGTCTTGAAAAATTGATACTTCTTCTGATAGATGATAGTTATCTACATGAAAAGGAAAGAGCAAGAGTCTCGGAGATTGAACGATTGGTCAAGAGTGGTGAATTAGACAAGTTAAGCGACATGTAAAAAATTAAAAATTTTCAGATTATGGCTTTAGTAATACGATACTCAATCTTCTTGAAAGAGCATACTTTGTTGTGTATTTAGCAGTGATTATGATCGCTAAAAATAGAGAACGCATTTGACAATCTATAGAAATATTGATGTCGATATTTAATCGAATGATTTTTATTTTATTAATTGAATTGAATACTATTTGTTGGAAAATATTGAATATCATTTAAAACAAGGACATCATAAACAAGCTTTGGAACTTATATCTACAAAAAAGGAGCTGCCAATTAAGGCTAAAATATTAGAAGCTAGAGTTTTGGAAATGCAATGTGATGAAACAATATTTGATGCTGAAAAGATAATAAATGGCGTGATAAATGAAATCTCTGAATTAGATGACCCAATTCTTGAAATTGAAGCAAGATCAGCCAAATTGATGATCTTATTAAAATTTATGAATTTTCCAGACATTTTGGATGAGAAGCGTATCTTTGAAAGTAAATGGGAAAAACTATCTGATGAAGATAAAAATGTTTTGAAAACAAGTAATGCTCGATATATACTAGTTAGTCATTATGTGGAAGCGTATACTTCAGTTGATATTGCTGTCTTCAAGGAGGGAAGTCAGAATATTTTAAATGCAGTAAATATTTTCCTAGGTGATGATGATAAATATTCTGCAATATATGCATTAGGATTCAAAAACTTTCTCGACACAGTTAGCTTAGATATTAATGAAATTAACAAAAATATTAAGATCTTAGATTCAAATAACTTGAACCAAAAGGAATTTGAAAAATTAATTTATTATTGGATTTTAAGTTATAAAGAGATCGTAAATGGAAATATAATAAAAGCTATGATATTACTGGAAAAAACAATAGACCGGTCAACTGGATTTCCATGGATCTACGTTGGAATTGTATATAGTTTTGTACATTTACAGATTTTAGCAGGTAAATACAAAGAGAATATCCCTCTATTAGAAAATGCAGTAAAAATTTCTGAAAAACTACAGATTATTCATCATATTGCTTATGGAAAAAGGTGGTTGGCTGATACCTACTATTCTTTAGGATTGCTCGATGAAGCCAAAAAACTGATTGAGGAAGCATTAAAGATAAATTTTCAAATTAAGGATCACAGATGTTTATGCCATACTCTTTTTAGAGCATCGAAAATTCATTATCAGCTAGGAAATAATACAAAAGCAATTCAGTTTAGCAATGAAGCCTACGCGATAGTTGCATCACAAAAAATATCAATAATAGATTTATTTACCTTGATAGAAGGGTATTACTTCAAATTAATCTTATTGCTAGAGAATCAAAAAATTAATCAAGCAATTCAATTTTATAATTCCTTGAAAAAAAGATTCACGCCTGGTCAATTCAAAGAAATGGATTACTACATGAAATTGTTTGAAGCATTGCTCTTAAAGTATGAAACACGAATTACGAAAAAGGTGAAAGCTCAATCAATTCTTGAAGATTTAATTAATAAGGAAATGGATGATTCATTTATCACCAAAGATTTGCAAATTTGGGCTCTTTTTCATTATCTAGAGCTTCTTCTAAACGAATACAATGAATATAAAGATACAGATGTTTTGATAGAAATTCAATCCTTACTATCAAAGGTTATTGTGTATTCACAAAAACATAATCTGCTAGCCTTTATATTTCAATTCTCAATTATTAATACGCAATTACTGGTAATTCAAGGAAAATTTATAGAGGCAGATAAATTACTAAAAAGCTTAAGAATAGCCTTGGAAAACCAACAAAATCTAATTTTGAAAAAAAGGGTAGAAAGCCAGATTTTAAAGTTGAATGATACTATAATAAAATGGAAGCATTTATCAGATGAAACACTTACTCTTCGAGAAAGAATTGAGAATGTTGAGATTTTGGAATATTTGACAAAAGTAATAAAAATGAAAGGAGATGATTATTGATTAATTTCATGATCATAATTGTATATATTATACAATCATACCTGTTCTGCAGCTCTTGTTTGATGTAATTTGCCCATGCATTGTATATTTTTCTGATGCATCAACCAGAGGTGTAAGTTCTTAGCGAGTTTCTATTTGATTTTTCATATCTTTTGCAATTACAGATTAATGTTCAGTGTCAAATGCATCTGCTCAATGATGAACAAAAGTAGGAATATCACAGATTGTAGCTAAATGTTAGGTAAAATGATTTTATGGCGTATAGCGGATACTACACGCAAAATTTTATTGAAAATCCAAATTTTCGGTACTGGAAAGGCTAAATCATTAAATAACCCATATTACACAATTTTCTAATGAAGTGTTTCAGTAAGGGTGGTGGATGATTTATCAGATGATACGTTATGAAAATAAATTAAAACAATTTATTGATGAAAGAGGTATTAGTGCAGAACATTTACTTTTTGATGAATCCATACATACTGTTGGCGATTGCATCAGAGTATCAGGATATTCCATTGATTATGTTACAAAATCAATAATCATGGTAGATCAAAATGGAGATATCATTATAGGGTTGATTCCAGCTAAATTTCGGGTTAGTACCAAACGAGTAGGAAAATTTCTGGGAATTCCACCTCCATTTGTTGCATCACCAGAGAAAGTTTTAGAAAAAACAGGATACCCGGCTGGTGGAATGCCATTTATCGGGTATCCTGGTATCCTTCTGGTTGATAATAAAATTCTAGAAAAGGATTATATTTTCACAGGTGGGGGATCAAGTCGTTCATTACTAAAGATTCTCATCTCAGAAATCCACAAATTAGAGCCCTTAATTGCAAGAATTAGAAAATAAATTCGATTTCAATTCAATAATAAAATTACAATTCCGAGCATTAGATCAATAGAAGTGGGGATTAACGAAATGAGTATCGAATCAGAAAGACTCTTATTGCTCAGATAATACACACCGGTCGAGGAAAAAATTAGTCCAGCAATTAAAGAAATTACAAATAAAATTGTGAAAATATTTTCTCCGATAAAATTATCAGTTAAAAATAACAAATAGATGCTTAATCCGAATATAGAACCAGGAAACATCGAGAAAGACCTTATCATTAATGTCTCAAATAGATATTCTCTTTTTTTAGTCGATCCTTGAATCTTATAAATCAAAAAAATTGGAACCCAACCCAATAGGATAGCTGTTATATCAAAAAGAAATGATGCGGGGTAACCAATTTGATAAATCACGCTTCCGGCTAACGATACTCCTTCTAATCCAAGGAGGAATGTCACTGCAAAAATAAAAATCCACAAAATGTATGTAGAATATCCTATCCAAACAGTCGATAAAGTTTCTTCAACATTTGAAGCGAAAGCTGAATAAGAAACGGCAGGTTTGATTGTTGAGGAATCAATTAAACCAAAATGTTCTATCACCTGTTTCCCTAATTCAGTAATTTCGTAGACGCCATGTTTACTTTTTTCAATTAATTCTCCCAGTATCCTGAAATGATGATATAAAGAACCTGGTTTAAGATTTGTAAGAGTAATCAGGTCTTGATACCTTTGTGGTTCCTTGTAGATTTGTTTCAGTATTAGTCTTCGATTTTTATTTCTCAATCGGTTTTTCATGTCAAATTTATCAAACCCCGAATGAGATGACATTCATATCAATTTGTCTTGCTTTTGTATATTAAGGTAGTTATAGCAATTAAAGATGTAAATGCAATCGCTAACCCAATTCCTAATGAGGTGGGAGAGAAGATGCGATCAATAAAATCCTTAGCTGATTCTAGATCAACTAACTCAATAAGTTCAAGATCAACTGAGTCAAGAGAGGATTGATCCACACCGATTGACGGATCATAATTTATGACATCTCCATGAGCAAATGACAGGGATAATGATTCATAATATCTTGTGGCTATGACATCAATTTCAGTATCATCTGCATTCGCAGTTCGATCCCATCTGAAAAATACTGGAAGCCTAGGGTGGGGTGCTCTGAGTTCTCGATCCTCGAATTCTTGGGGATGGTCAGTCGAATTTCTAAACTGTTCACGAATAGTGTGTCTATTACTCATTATTAATTCATGCAAAACTGCTAGTTTCGAGGTTGCTGAATTGTAATCATATTCAATTACAAGTGACCATTTCCAATCATGAGGCATGTCGTGAGTACTATTAATTTCAATAATCATCTGAAAAGAATTGTCAAATGATGTAATTAAATACGTTACCTCATCACCGATATCTGTTAGAACGACATCGTTTAGATTGGATGAGTTTAATGCAAAATTGCTTAATATGATATCATCTGCAGTCAAACCATTATCTGTCAAATCTTCAAATTCTATTAAATCAGTTAATGAAATTGAAATTTGATTCTGGAAATTTTGAATTAAAACATTTCGATTCTGTTCTATCCTTTCAATTACAGCATCCGTCGGTTTGATGGAGAGTTCAAGATTAATTGCTTCTCCCACACTTACAGATCCTGATACGTTTACGGCTTGAGATGCCCCGTCAAATCCTCGATCATGGCGACGGTTATTGGGGGGAGGTCTATTGGGTTGATCGCGATTAGGGATATCACGAGCTGTTGCGAGTGGAGTCCAAACCAGCCAAATGGCTAGCATTAAGGTAGAAATAAGTAATAGGCGTTTTTTGAATCGAGCCATAATTTAATATAACTCATCGGTATTAAGAAATGTTGAGCTCAAAAAAACCTCAAATTTATGATTTTGATTGAAAATCCGTTGAAACCGTGAAATAGTTTATGTAATATCTGATAATTTAATTATGGACTACCTGCGATTACAGGTGTAATCTCAACTATTTAATGGGATGAATTTTGTTTATAGGGTCAATAATACATCAATTAGCTTTTGCAGGGTGGTTGCTTCTTCGACTTCAATATCTTGATCTTGACAGTACTTACATATACTATCGCCTGAATCCCATAAATTCCTGGCTTCTGGATTGAGTACAATTAATCTTTTTACTTTTTTTCTTATTTCACCTAGTAAATTGGCACTCAGAGGAATTCCTTTTTTCCATGGTCCAAGCCAATCCCTCAGATCACCTAGAATTATTATGGTGGTCTGTTTATTCAGTTTACCCGCGGATCTGGAAAATGATCTAAACGCCCGGTAATAATCACTATTTTCCTTCCCATCGATCTCTCGATTCCACCGGGCGATACTGATTTCCATTCCTTCATTCACCGATTTTGCCCTCTTGAATTCATTAGTCACCTCGATGCAACTACCGATAAACTCGAAAAAACGAATGTCACTGAATACTTCCTTGGCATTCCAGATAATTGATAGAAATAATCTGGTCGCATGGATAGTTGAAGGACTAACATCAGTAACCAACACCAAGCGCGGCTTGTTCAACCGTGGTCTTTGTTTTCGGAGTTCAACCAGTACTCCCCCATGTTGGATATTGGCCCTAATTGTCTGCCTTAGATTGATCCGATTCTTCCCCTTTCTCCGTCTTCTTTTCTGCCTGGTTGCAAGTTTTCTACCCAATCTTTTCAGGGCATGTTGTAGTTCAGGAGTGGAATCCAGATGAAGTAGAGGTAAATCTTCTAGATTTTGTATGGTTAGGGGATTTTTTCCGAACCTGGAAGGATTCTGCAACTGTTCTCTAATTAATGTATCCAGTTGATTTTCCAGATTTTCTATTAATTGACTGCTAAAGTCTGGTATAACTGAATTTAGCATATTGGTCACTTCTTGGAGTCCAGTATTGCGTTTTTGTAATAATTCACTGCTAGAATAACTGCTAGCCATCAGATATCGCAGCATGATAGCAGCAGCATTTCGATCGTTCCCTTGTATCAGTTGCCTGACCACACCCTTGAAGGAAGAATTGAATCGGATTAGGGCTGTTGTTGGATCCATTCCTTCAGCAATTGGAACTACAGAGCCCTGGTGTTCAGTAGATAGTTCACTTAATTTATGTTCTTTGGGAAAGTAATTTAACCAAACCAGATCAAATAATTCCTGCTCTGCCAAATTTTTGCAAAGAATCATACGCAAGCCCAACCTGAGTTCATCCTTGCTATCAGCAATTTTCAATAATTGATGGGATTCTATGATCTCTGAAATTGATATTTTTAGACCAAGGTCTCTTAAATTGTCAACGAGTTGGGGAAGTGATTGCATTTTTCAATCCTGACTAACTATTTGTTTGCGTAATTCCTGCAAATCAGAGGGACTTTTGGCTAATAATCCAAGTATCTCATTAATAGCCGGTTTTTCAAGATATTCCATGCCTAGCTCCAGCAGAGTCCGGGCTAGCTCGATTCCCTCAGAGATGGATGGTGGTTGGGCAATTTTATCATTTCGTCTTATGGATCTCAATAGTGTGACAATTTTCTGTATCACTTCCTCCGGAATATTTGGTACATGGATTTTAATTATTTCCTGCTCCCGCTTGGTCTCTGGATAATCAAGAGCTAGGAATAATGATCTCCTGCGTAGGGCTGGAGATAATTCTCTGGTTCCGTTGGAAGTTAATACAACCAGAGGAGTGGATTGAGCCTTTATAGTTCCCAGTTCTGGTACTGTTACCTGATTCTCACCCAGTGCTTCCAATAAAAATGCCTCAAATTCCTCATCTGCCCGATCCACCTCATCAATCAGTAATACTACCTGTTTTGATGATTTTAATGCCTTTAGCAGTGGTCGGGCAATAAAAAAATCTTCAGTAAATATATCAGAAATATCCCCCTTCCTAGATATCTCAATGGCTAGTAACTGTCTTTGATAGTTGAATTCACCAATCACCTGCTCTGCTGTAATTCCCTCATAACACTGAATCCTGTACAACTCGGTTCCCAATATCTGGGTCATTGCCCGGGCGAAGGAGGTTTTTCCTGTACCTGGAGGACCTTCTATCAGAATTGGCTTGCCTAGTTTTATTGCCAATCTAGCAAGAGTTAGAATTTCATCATTGGGAAGGTAAAATGCCGATTGAAATTTATTTTGTAGGCCTTCCAATGAGGAACCATCAAATATCATTAATTTCTAAGTACGACCAGGACCTAAAAAATTCCTTCTATTAAAATCTAACTATGAGCCACTTACAGTGGATTTAATTATCCATAAAATGATAAAATAATTATTCAGCAATTCAAATGCTATAATTATTAATTATTAATGTTAACAATTGAAATCTGAAAAATACCGGAATAAAGATCAAACAGAAGAGATCCACGTATTAGGGAGGGACGGATCAATAACTGCTTACTTGTTGGTAATCTTTGCAATTTACTCCCTTTACAGGCTAATTATCTCTATTTCGAGCAAAGTCAGCCTATCTCCCAGCCCTCCCCGAATAACTAAACCAGACACCAATTTCATTGATTTAATCCTCCTGTTTTTCTCAATACTTATTTTGATTTTTTTTACACTACTCGCAAGAATTTTCGCTTCCAGATACTACACTATCCACACCAAAAATTCTTCCTTGAGTTTTAAACCCTGGTTATTCAGCTGGAAAACCGGGGTCTCTTATCAATTAGAGCAGATTGGACAGTACCAACCACATCTTCCCCTGTTTCTGGAAAATCACCCCAAGGTGAATTGGAAATACTGTATTAAACTGGACGAAACTGGTTCCAGTTTATTCATTCTGATAGAACAGAATAGAAATATAATCCCCATCCGTCCCAAGATGCTTAGAAAAACTTTACTGGGGATATTGATATCCATGGATCTTAAAGGTAAATTTGTCAAATCACTTAATCTAGATAAAAACTGGAATTATTATGGGATATCATCAAATCATAAATTACCAGATCTACAAACCATCGCCGTTAAATTGGAAAAATTCCCCTCCAATATAATTTTATTACTAGATACTTATGCGATGGAGAATAACAATAGAAACTCAGGCATATCTGTATTCAAAATTGATTTGAAAATTGGAATTTCAGCGGATCATAAACACCAAGTTCCAATAATCAAATCATTTATCAAGAGTTTGGGTAAGGGAATCATTCTCGGCAAGACCAAACCCAAAATCATTATTGGCTCTGATATTCATAGGATCTTACAATTACCAAAATTAGCCACCATGATAAAGCCTTCTGCTTCCAAATATGTTGCACCACCTTCAGATTATGATCCTCTCGCAAAATTTGGACATGTGCTGGTTGATAACCAGATGACTAGCCCATTTGGAATCAATGCCGAGGATTTGGCCCAAGGGGGGATTATATGCGGGGGAATAGGTACTGGGAAGACTACCTTAAGGTTACATCTGATGAGAAGTCTTTTGGAACAGGATGTTCGGGTAATTGATTTCGATTTGAAAGGAGATGCCCCCAGATATCTAAGTCTGGGTTCTCAGGGTTTGATTATCAAACCCAACCAGAATTTTCTTGTAAACCCATTCTCTGTTCCCCAGGGCTATTCCGAAAAAGAGTACTGTGATATTCTATTTAGGGCATTTTTAGAAACCGTTCCCCATCATGAGACTCTATCTCCACCTCAAAAACAGCTACTTAACAGGTCAATTGAATTAACTGTAAATACCCAGGGAAATGCCCGTGATTTTTTCCACAATATCTTGGTCATTGGCAATAGTGAAAAAAGGATAATTGATAATTATCAAGAGAATACCAGTCAATCATTACTTGTAAAATTTGCCTGGATGCAGACCAACTTGGGAGATATATTCTGGAGGGAGGAAAATACACTTACAGAATCGGACTACTGTGAGCACAATATCTTTTTTGATTTTTCAATCCTAGTACATACAGTTCCCCATAAACTGATACGCTTCCTGATGGACCTGATAATGACCCGTTTGATGGGCTCCCTGCGTTTAGAGGGTAATTATGGTCGAAACCAAAAACCAAGATTGGTAATATTCATAGACGAAGCCCAGATTTTAATGCCCCAACGTTTGAAAAATGATGAGCTTTCTCGATTGGAAGAAACCGTATCCACACTACGCTATAAGGGTGTGGCAGTACTAGCAACTGGAATATCTGCGAGTATGATGAGTCACGTACTACTGGATACGGGATTTATTGCCCAGTTTAGATCAGAATCCACAGACCTTTTGAGAAACTTGGGTCTATTTTCAACCAATGAATCTGCCATTATTCCCCAGCTAGACCGGTTTACCTCCATCGTCAGGAGTAATAGCATGGGAAATCAAGGCATACACGTGGGTTTGGATCCATTCAATGAGGTACAATACGATCATAATCAATACAATATAATGATAAAATTGCAGTACCTTCCAACTGGGTTGAAATTACCAGTATTTTCACTCAATTTTGATAGTCACTGGAGTGCAAAAATCGATAGTGTTATGCCAGAAAAACTTGCAATTGGTGGAATACTGCGGGAAAAACTTGAAACGGAGGTGGATCAATTCATCAGAAGTGATATCAAGTTATTTGCCAATCTGATGGCCCGATCTGCATTGGATAAAGTTGTCGAAAAAATCTACCGGAAATTTCAACAGATGAACCTAGATAGTTTTAAGATTATACCTCTCCGATTTCCCGAACAATTCTTATTGCTAGTTATTGGCAAGCTATACTTATTACATGTCATTGAAAACCGGAATAGCCCCCTTCTAAACAGGATCGAGAAGAATTATCTGCAGGAAATTTCTAAAATGATCGGGCTTTTGGATAGGGAAATGACAGATATCTGGGCTTCCCAGATAATTGATCATTAGATATTATTAATGGTGCGCACATTGTTCATTATTTTAATCGTTAATAATAGAAACCAAGGTGAAGACAATAATTAAATAATATACATTGTTTACATTCTATAATCGATACAAAAATATATAGATGAATTTATTGTATACATTGTAATCATTATAAGTTCAATTCAATCTAATCAACAAAACAGTGGAAAACAATTATTGAAAAGGATCACTAATATACAATCCCAAACAGTATTGACTAAATTGATGAGATTACTAAGACTATTATTAATATAAATGAAATTATAGCAACCAAACCCAATAAGACAGGTAAGGCCAGACTGATCAGAGAAGATGTGCTCGGATCACCCCTTTCAACACGTCTCATCTCACCTAGCCGTTTTTTCTGTCGTCTCGAAGTCTCATATTTTCCAAGAACCTGGCCCAATCCATCAAGAGTGTATAGAACCTGCTCCAATCTCCTCCGCTCCTTCTCCGATTTGGGTTTTAGATCCTCTCGAAAGTCTTCAGACAATACTTCCCGGCACATTGGACATTTGGTCTCTGTCAGCAACCAGGCAGCTAGATGATCATAATGGAATGGATTAGTGCACCTAGGACATAAGATCTTGGTAGTCTGATCATGTATGGGTAGATAACATACATTGCATCTCATAAGGTATAAAGTTCAGTACAGCCAATAGTAATTAATATGTGTGGAGATAGACTGATTTTTTTATTGAATTATCTAAAATTTTAGGTTAGCTTAACAAATCTAAATTGATATACCAATAAAATATCCAATTATAAAAGTAATCAAAGCACCTAACAAACCCAAGGACATATTTTCCAAACCAGATTTTAGCCTGTTTGTTTTAGTTATTACTGCTTTTAAAGTACCCACGCTGAATAAACCGATAACAGAGAAGATAAGTGTAATATATATCCCGGTTTGGGTGGAATTGACAAAAAAGAAGGGAATAATTGGGGGTAAAGAGCCAATGACAAAGGCAATCCCAATTATAGAAGTGGCTGTGAGGGCATGCCGTCTCTCGCCCTCTAGAACTCCAAATTCAGCCATCATCATTTCATTCAAAAACACCTTAGGATTAGAGGAGATGGTTTCTACAATTTTATCCAACATCTCCCCAGAAAATCCCTTGGCCTCGTAAAATTCTACTAATTCACCGATCTCATGATCAAAATGATGTTCAATATGCTCTAGTTCCAATAATCTTTCGGCATCATAGAATTGTTCCTGACTTTTGGTGGATAGATACTCACTAATCGCCATGGATAAAGCCCCAGCTACCATCCCCGCAATTCCTGCCAGCAATACATGCTTGGGATCAAGTCCTCCTCCTGCCACCCCGATTACCAGCGCAAAAATGGAAACCAGGCCATCATTTGCCCCCAGTATAACATCCCGCATGTAATTCCTAAAATTCCAATGTTCTTTGAACTCTTGTTTTTCTAGTTCTTCTAGGGTGGACATATGCAAGGCATATAATGCATATTTCTAAATTCATTGATTTTAACCCAATTGATTGGTTAAATTGCATGGATCAGATTGTTAAAAAAATAAAAAAAAATCCATTTCAATTAATCCTTAATCGACGTCTACAAATGCAGTGTCAATATGGAAGAAATGATGAAATTTATTATTTTTTCTTGGAATGTCAATGGAATCCGAGCTGCAGCCAAGAAGGGGATGCATAAATGGTTGGAAGCACAAGAGATAGACATATTGTGTTTGCAAGAGACCAAGATACAGGAAGACCAGTTGACCAACCAGCTACTTCAACCAGCAAATTACCAGAGTAGCTGGCATAGCGCGAAAAAAAAAGGTTATAGTGGAGTAGCTAATTTTTTTTCCAAACCACCACGAAAAACTGTAAAAAAAATTGGTGAGGAAGAATTTGACACAGAAGGCAGGATATTAATCAGCAAATATGATGAGTTCACCCTGTTAAATGTTTATTTTCCCAATGGAAAGAAGAATCAGGAAAGATTGGATTACAAGATGCGATTTTATGATAAATTTCTCAATTATTGTACTCAGCTTAGAGAAAATGGTGAAAAAATAGTGGTTTGTGGTGATGTCAATACTGCTCACAATGAAATCGATCTCACCCATCCCAAGCCCAATAGCAAATATTCGGGTTTTCTACCCATCGAGAGGAAATGGATAGATAAATTCCTAGCTGCAGGCTATATTGATACATTAAGACATTTTGAGGGGGGAAAGGAGGGGCTATACACCTGGTGGTCTATGCGATCTGGAGCCCGGGAGAGAAATGTGGGCTGGCGAATCGACTACTTCTTCGTGAGTGATGATTTAATGCCCAATCTGAAAGCTGCGAGTATACACCCCCTGGTAATGGGTTCTGATCACTGTCCCATTAGTATTGAGTTGGAATTCTGATGGATTTGAAAATTTTATCAACCCTGGTCTATTTTGGACTGATATTCATGGCTTTTTTTACCTGGTTTATCATCATCCCTGGGGTTGAGGATACAGCAGAGCCGGCAATTATCAATATATTGAAGTTTTTAGCCATATTTCTCCTTTTATTATCCATATTCATACTGGTTCAATTAAGGAAACTTGCAAAAATTGGTAGAAATTAAATATACTAAAATTATTATTTTTTAATCCGTATACAATTGGGTATCAGGATAAAATTTACTCCATAAATACCAGTATACATGGCCCGTAATTGGGATCTGACACAGATCATCATGCCCTTCCAGTGCCTTACCCAGTATTGACCATTCCTTTTCCCCTTTTACCAGTTTATCTCCCACCAGCTCCAAACCAAGCTCAGTAAAACCAAGCGTATCTATCCCATTATAAACCAGTGAAAATGATGTCTTGCCCAGTTTATCTTCCATAATTTTTATTTTACCAGGATTGAATATTTGCATCGGATAGGCCTTGGTCCCCTCTCCCAGTATGTGTACACCAACTACTGGAACCTTGGAACCCAATCTCACATCCCCCTTTCTATAAGTCATCTTTAACCAGGGAATTCTGGCAACTAAATTGCCAATCAATCGGTAAACCCTGTATTGAATGAAATGTATTCTACCGGAGTAAAATTTGGCATTATCAAAATTCTTTACTTGATTCCACAAAAATCTAGTGGTCTGCAGCTCAACCAGTGGATATGGTTTGGCTTTACCACTAATCCCCTTGCCAGTTAGCTGCTGCCATACATATTTACCCCGTCTATCTGAAAGTGCTTTGTTGCCGTTGATAACCGATCCCCCGTTGGAGGATATCTCGATTTCCTTGCCATTAACTAAGGGTAGAATATATGCATGAGCACTATTACATAGCAGACAAAAAGTTAATGAATATCTCTTTCCATTTTCCAGTGGTAATATGAGATCCCGACTACGCAAAAATTTCAGTGGAACTACCTGAATAAAATCATCTTGGACCACAATAATTTCCGGATCATCCTCAACAAAATTTTCATATCTTTTTACAACTGAATCAAAATCAAAAAAATTTCCCTGGGTGACTCCATATGTGAAAAATAGCAGAGTGAAAAGATACAATCCCAGCGGAAAGAAATAATAATATCGAAATTGAAAATTATCAACTTCCAAAAATTCCCAAGTTGAACCTGTAACAAAGAAAAAAACCGAAGCAAAGAAAAAATACTTGGAATTGGCTGCAAATCGGATATTAATGTGCCTGTTGGTCAAATAAAGCAGAATATTGGATCTGAAAGCAAAGGCATGCCAAGCAAAAATTATTCCAAGTTGAATAAAATATCCGGCAATCATAAAATACAGATATATGAATGGCATTAAAACCTGTTTTTATGGATTATACTTGTCTCGGAAATACTGGGATGAAAATCTCCAAAATTGTACTGGGAACCATGCAATTTGGCTGGAGAATAGAAGAGGAAGAATCATTTAGCCTGATGGATAAGGCATTGGAACTGGGGATTAACTGTTTTGATACCGCAGATATCTATTCCCGTTGGGGAGAAAATAGTTATGCTGGTAAAACTGAAGAGATTATCGGTCGATGGATGAAAGATCGGGGATCCCGAAATGATCTAATATTAGCCACCAAGCTACGAGGACCTATGTCAGAGGATATTAACGATCAGGGATTGTCACGCAGACACATACACCAGGCAATTACAGGCAGTCTAAAACGCTTACAGACCGATTGGGTTGACCTGTACCAGATTCACTCTTTTGACAATGATACTCCCATAGAGGAGACCCTTCATGGCTTGAATTTACAAGTTGAGCAGGGAAAAGTCAATTATATTGGTGCTTCTAATATTCATCCCTGGCAAATGGTGGAATCCTTTTGGCAGAGTGAGAAAAATGGATATGTAAAATTCGAATCCTTACAACCAGTCTACAACTTGGCACGTAGATTGCAATTGGAACATCAATTTGAAATTGTTATCAAAAAGTACAATATTGGAGTCATTCCTTATAGTCCACTGGCTGCTGGATTTCTCACTGGCAAGTACTCCCGGGAAAAAGCCCCGGATACTCCTCGCAGCAAGTCCGTTGAGATGAGATATTATTCTGAAAAACGCTGGCAAATCCTGGATAAAGTTATTGAGGTGGCAAAGGAACTGGATGTCAAGATGAGTCAGGTTGCACTGGCTTGGATGTTGACCAGAGATTTTGTTACTGCACCAATTATCGGGGCCAACTCAGTTGAACAATTAGAAGAAAATGTGGATGCCATCGATGTAAAATTGGGTGAGGATAATATCAAGCAACTTGATGAAGTTAGTGAATGGATACCAGATTTTGAAAAGATTCGATAGAATAAAAATAAAAATCGAATTATAGTTTGATAAAATTTATATGTATACATGTGTATATTGATGTATATATATGGCAAGCAAAAATATCAATATTGAAAGTGAGTTATATGAAAAGCTAAAGAAGATGAAAAAAAATAAAAGCTTTACACAGTTTATAACTGACCTTCTGGAATTTTCTTTATCCGCACCGAAAAATGCTTATGGTCTTTTATCTGAAAGTGATATTTCTTACCAGGAAATTAAAGAAAATCGGATTGAAAAAAATGTTACTCTTTGATACTTCGGCCAGCATTGAGTGGTTAAAGGGTAACAAAAAAATGAGTAATATCGAGGATATTATCTCATTATCTACGATCACAGTTTATGAATTGCTCTGGTCCGCACAAAAACGGGGCAAACGGACCTTAAATGCAGTCAACCTTCTGCTTGATGGATGTAAAATTATCCCAGTAACTGAAAAAATTGCTCGATTGGCTGCAGATATTAAGGCACAACTTTCACTTATGGGAAAAGATAAGACAATGGCAGATTTACTTATCGCGGCAACCTCTGGATTAGAAGAAATAAAATTAATCAGTTTTGATAGTGATTATTTTCATATTGCAGAACAAATGGATATTGAAATTGATATCATGAAATTTTTCTGACTAACTAATAGAATCTTAAAACCAGATTATGAAAGCAATCGATAAAATTCAAATCCAAATAATTGCTAATCAACAATATGATTAATTATATCGTCAATTATTTTCTAATTATTGAACCGGAAAAAATATCGGGATCATCCTATTATTATTAATTTGAAAAAGAAAAATTTTCATGATAATGAAAAAATTAATTTAGTATTTTCAATAGTGGAAGAGGATTTATTATCATACATTTCCATTTATTTAAAGGACAAAGTTATTCGTCGAACTGCATTTTTGAGAATAAATGATGAAGTCATTTTGAATAATACAATTGCCAAAATAAAAGAAAATGAGAAGAGTCAAAATATTGGAATAAGTTTTTTCGAAAAATAATTTGTGATCTACCATTAACTGATGAAATTTTTATACATTTGTTTCCACAACAGGTCAGTGGAGGTTCCAATTAGGTTAACTAATGTTGTGAAATAATAAGAGAGTCCAAGAGAAAATGTAATACGATTTTATTAGCAATTTTAATTATTTAATTACATATTTGAATTTTAATAAATGATATTTCATATATTAATATTATCAACTAATTTATTAATTGTTATAACAATTGTTATTGGTTATCGATGATACTTTTAATCTTTCGTTTATCTAATTGATAATCGTTTCGTATTTTCGAAGCTAATAATGTATCGATTATTTGGATTTGTTCATGAATATAAGCTATAATTACAATAATTTATGTTAATGCCATTACTATATATGTATTTATACTATATTCTCATTTCTTATCTACGAATTGGATTTATGCTCATTTTATTCTCAAGTTAACATACTTTCATTTAAGATATCTATTCTTCATTATCCGGCTAATCACTATTTCATTGCGATGTTTATGTGATTATTATTGCTGTAGTCACTATATGTAATGTAATATTATGTTATATTTATTATATGTATCATGTAGCTTATTAGTCAGCATGATGTTGACCCTATATTGTATATTTACTAACCCATTCTTATATATCATATATCCATTTGAATTATATTTTTAATGACTGTTAGCCATTTATTAACCATATTATAGATAGTACTACCAATAGGAGTAACAATATAGTCATTACTTATAAACTTAATATAATATAGATTTTTATCAGTTATGTGTGTTAATGTATTAATATGTTTGCAATTGAAATGCCAACTAATGATGATGCTAATTAATTATGCGAATGCTATCATCAATCATATTGAATTTTTATTAATTAACTTATCCCTTAATGTTAATATCAAATTATATTTTTATATTTTTTATACATCACTCGCATTTTTCAAAAAACTTTTTTCAATAAATTAATGAATTTATTATTATATCATTTATTAAAAAAGTAAAAAATAATTTTTGAAAATTGATTTTTCATATATTAATCTTGTCAACAAAAATTTGTTCTCGTATGAAAGTTTGATTTCATTACGTTAGCATTATTGTTAATTATTCTGAATAAATATTTACTAATAATCGATATCGTTTTTTCAAACAACTTATTATCAATCTGTAAATTTCAAAATTTACTTTTCCTTCCGCTTGGAAAAAATTCTGCCTGGTGCGACATTATTGTGGACACCAAAAAAACTAATTTTGTGAAAAAAAAATATATTATAATTTTTCATATTTTCATCACTCTTTTGCCGACTTAAAAAAAAGTGTTAATAGATTCACCCACACTGATTCATATTATCCAATGAAAAAAATTCTGGCATCAATAGTTATGATCATGTCAATTTGTTATCATGTATTGGAATTTTTTAGTTGATTCAATTTTTTAGTTGATTCATAGATTTACAAATAATTGTCAAGACTAGTTAGCACTGTTTGCGATAATATGCTCTTATCCTTTGGATCATACCCATTTGCTTTGATTGCTCCTACAACACCAAGAACAGTGGAAAGAAAAATCTGTTCAAGTTTTCTGGTCCATCTTTTGGACTGTAAGGTATATAATAGTCCACTTTTCCTCTCTATAGTGAAAAACAATTGATTTGCATAAATTCTGACTACTCCACCTTGATTTGCCATATCTTCGGAAAACGCAGTCAATGCTGCAACAAATCCAGCAGTCAGTAAATCCTGGCTGTCTCTTTCGGTTGACCTATCCTCCAGATTTATGGTTAAAATTCGAGCCGCAATTCAAAAAGGAGATATGCAGGCTGCACGTATGTATGCACAAGATACCGTGCGTTCAAGAAAATTAGGTGATTAGGTGATTTCCAGTAATATTGGTGGGTTGTTGAGTTACCGTATGACCTTCTGAGGTAAGATAGGTATTTAAATCAGCAAATCCGGTACCGAGTTGATAATAAGAATTCCCAGGTCCGACAAGAATGTTTAAGCCAGCTACGGCATTTGGTTCGATTTGAATCGGTGTAGAGTTCCGGCCAAAGCCAACCATCGTAATTGACAAGACTAATAAGATCGGTAATGACCAATGAAAAAGTCTTGAAATTTGATTTTTCGAATTCATTAGATTGACTCCTCGACATAAAATATAAACCTTCCTCAGTCAAGTAATAATAAATTTTGTTGTTTTCATTGATTTTTTTTCTTAAATATTATATATATGTTTCAAATATATTATTTCTTAACTTCTTAAATTATTGTTGTATCCCTAATCAAAGACCGAATCTGGGTTCATCAAGCTGATTTTTGGAAAAATTAGAGGGGAGAATTACTTAATTGCTTATTTATTTTAATTTTTTAATGAAGCTGAAGATTGAGAATTTTTGCCATTTGTCTAGCAAAACCTTCTAGATGGTTAAGTTTAATAATTTCTTCCTTTTTCCAAGGATGATTGATAACAGTGGCTTTAATATCTAAAAACGCATCTTTAATTTGAGCGATACTTGCTTTCAATCCTTTACTTTCCAATTTTTTACGAATTATTGACAACAGTACAAGTCCTAAGATGCAAGAAAAAACATGTGCTCGAATATAAACATCCTTCCAGTGATACATTGGTCGCAAAGATAAACAGGCAGGATTTTTAAGCTGTTTAAAGTCTTCCTCCACGATATATTTATTGCGAAAACATTGTATCAATTCTTCCGGTTGCCAATCGTCTCGATTGGTGAAGATAACCGACCTACCCAAAGTCCGGACATACTTGGCAAGTGCGATTTTATTCCATGTAATTTTAGCTTTTAAGTCTGCATACTCACCACTAATGTCAAATTCAATGATATTTTTGAAGGGGTTTTTCCCAATCAGTTCTTTTAGTTTCTTTTGTACTACCTCTGCTTTACGCCATTTATGGTCGTTCAAACGGTCTGCTAAAAAAGTATCAATTTCTGCTTGTTTAGCTTTCAAATCCCGTAGTAACAGGAGTAATTGCTTTTTCTTCTTCCGTGGATCCATTAGCACATACAATGTACGTTGCACCCAATAGATTTTTTTACGTGTCTTGTAATAACCTACTTTTTTCTCATTAGATGCAAGACGAAAATAAGTAAATTCTTTACCTGCAGTCTGAAGCAAATCTTTTTGTGTGGAACTGCGTAATGATGCAATAAATCCAAGATTACTCGATGCTATGCTCTTTAGAGCTTCATTGGAATTGTTTCCTTTGTCAAATATTATGGTTATATCCGCTATCTCTCGTTTAACAAACTGAAATCGGTCATATATGTCTGCAAGAACCGATTTGAAATGTGTTACATCTTGAGTGTTGCCCTCATAAGTCCTATGGAATAATGGAATACCAAAATCCATAGTACATAACAATGAGACATTGACGATTCTTAAATTATACCGTTTCTCTTTTGAATTACCATACCTTGCCAATTGATCATCTTCATGGTTCTCAATAAATGTAAAAAAATTGGTTGGATCATAGAGGATGCAATTTAAATCCAGATTAAATTGTTCAATCAGAGTTTTCATAAGATCTGCTTCAATTTGATTGATAACATCAGCAGTAAAAAACTGGAAGTGATGACAGTAGGTAGAGGCGTTGAGAACTTTATGATCTATGGTAAAGATTCTTGAAAGATAATCTCGTTTGAACCATTTGGCTAATTTACTTTTCGAACAGGGAGCTAAACATCGATTAATAATGGAAATAAGCGAGTATTGGCCGACGGATAAGCCCTGAAGCCGTTTCTTGTCTGTATGACGATCGATGATTTCGACTAGATTGATTTGCTCGGCTACTTTTAGTAAAGCAACAGATCCGCCATATTCCAGAGTCTGTGTGGTTATATTCTGGGTATTGAACGTCATTCCATGTTCTTCTATTTTCCTTACAGAACCGAGATAAACTTGCCAAGCTCGTTTTGACTTGCCATCCTTCCAAAT
This sequence comes from uncultured archaeon, assembly GCA_964600735.1. Taxonomy (GTDB): domain Archaea; phylum Asgardarchaeota; class Heimdallarchaeia; order Heimdallarchaeales; family Kariarchaeaceae; genus LC-2. The sequence continues at coordinate 18,974 of CAZRLL010000006.1, read as the reverse complement.
CGAATGTTCGAGATAGAGGTAGGTATTACCTTTTATTTTCCTTCGAGTAAGATACACCATATGTCTAGTTAGAGAGGAGCAATATTTAATTATTTCTCTTAAATGTAATTATTTATCAATATGGTGGATAATTAGATTATAAAATTTAGAGAGGATAAGTGATTCTTTCAATATTTGAGGTTTTAGCCCTTGTGTGTGGCTCATAAAAACGCGCTAAATGGTTTCTTGTATATCCTTCCGAATTGTAAAATGTTGAAATAATGTCTTTTTGGGGTCCCTAAGAAACAAATTATTGAAATGGAATAAAAATTATTTTAAGAAGTTAAGATTTATTAAATTATCATCCCACCTAATTATCAAATCGGTAACATTGAAGAAGGAAACCCAAGGCTAACTCGGTTTTTTCCAAGAAAAAAATTGTTTCCACAATAATTGTTCCATTTTCAATGGGATCAATCTCAATTGGATAAATTTTTGCTCCTACAAACGCCTGTTTCATGAGATCAAGAATTTGTGTGAATATAAAAACAAATTGAACCAAAAATATTCGTTTCAACAAAATGCATATTGGGATGAATTTAGAACAATAGAGGATTATGAGTAATTTCCGATGATTTTAAAATTGAGTCCATTCACAAATCCCGATTATGCGAAATTATGAACTATTACGGGTGCGGAGTCGCATTCACTTGAGTACGCCACATTTTTGAAAAGGAGCAACACAAATAATGAATTATGTTGCGTGGACACAGGTGATATTCAAATTAATGACGGTTAAACCAGGTCAGCATTTCTATACCGTGTTAAGAGAGAAAATCCAAACAAAAGAATTGAGAATACTAGCAAAATTATATTTTTCAACAATTCTGTACCAAAACTGAGAACTCCCAGCATCATACCTGCCGGATCAATATAACCAAAGAATCCCAGGTATTTCAAGAATTCATAATCGCCAGAATATGCTGTAAGATTGATGATGATAAAATAGAAATATGTAATTATCGCTAGCATGCGTCCTTTACTTACCTGGGGCAGCATTGATAAGGCCACAACAAATATGCCAAAAGCACTATAATGGATCCAGTACAATATGAAAGTCTGAAATTCCAGAAAATGGTCGATCTCTTTATCAAGCAAGGTTTCAAATATTATTTTGGAAATAAATACACTCCATAGAAGAATCGAGTATTCAAGCAGCATGATGATTGTTCTCGATAGTATTACCCTTTCTGATCTAACATTATTTGCCCAAAGAATATCCTGAGAATTTGTCCTGACTTCCCTGTTAGGGATGGACGCAGCTATGAATAGAACAAATAAACCATAATATACCCAATTAGCAGAATGAAACTCGTAAATCATCCAACCATTGTAGTCACCGGAAATTTGATGACCATAAAGTAATGACCTTACCAAGGGCATATCAAACGAATTGAATAATTCATCAACTGCTTCCTCACCCGGATAGATTGCCATGGTGTAGAGAACGAGCCATATCAATACGAGTGTCCACCCTAGAAGATATGAAAGATCAACCCGGAGTTGTTCCATCATCAAGGGAAATTTCTGTGAAATCTTTGATGTTGGTGAGATAGTGGGAAAGATTCTATACTGTCGGGATTTTTTATTTGAGGTTTTTTCAATGTAATCAGAATTTTTTACAATTAGATAAGAAATCATCAAGAATACAAAAGATATACCCATCAACACATATACTGGTCCCCAATCAAATTTCCCAGATAATAACCCGGAAGACGAGTTCACATAATAATTAATAGAAAAATTAGAGTATTGTCGGTAATCTGGTGAAGTATTTGCTGAAAACTCGATAACAAATGCAGCTATTAAGTATCCAAAACCCACTATTTTTCCAGTTGTAGAGGAAAATCGGAGTATGGCAAACATTGATGTTCCCAGGAGTAAGACGATGCCCACAACTAGCGTGAAGGTATATGAGATAAATAATCGACCGATTATATCTGCTGAGTTGTGATAAATGGAAAGTATTGACAGTAAAATAAATGAGGGAATTAGTGCTATCACCAGTACAATTATTGAAGCGAATATGTTTTCCAAGTAGTATTTTCTTGCGGATTGAGGATTACTACCTAGAAATAGTTCAATAGCATCATGTTCTTTGGTGGGAATTATCCGGGAACCAATTAATATGGAAGTCACAGCAAGAATCATATACAAATAGGAATTAATCTGAAAACCCACCCAAAAAGTCCACCCTGGTGAATCCGTCCCAATTTGTCCAAATATAAAGCCTAATCCAGCATCTGATACCAAATTAGTATAACTACGAATCCCTTCCTCCCCTGGAAAAAATATACTTATCATTCCCATTGCGATAACTAAGAATATTGAAGAAAAAATAAGATTATATCTAAAGCGCATGAAATGATGGTATAATCTTTTAAAATACCTTGGTATCATCTTTTCTCATTCCCGTAATTCCAATTTCTTTGTTTGATACTTGGCCATGAAGTACTCTTCCAAGGATGCCGGGGGATAGGATAGATCCATGAGTGGCAGGGTTGACAGGAAATTAAGTATTGATGCTAATGATTTACCATCTAATATCTCAATCTCAACCTCTCCAGTTTCTTCATTGACAATTTTTACAATTTCTCCCAATGATGCTAGATCCTCCTTTGTAATCCTTTCAAATATGGCTCGCAGTTTTCTAGGAACCTTTTCTGCCAATTCCTTGACTTTCTCAACACTAACCAATCTTCCTTCTCGGATAATGGCAATTCTATCACATATCCTTTGGACCTCATCCAAATTGTGACTGCTGAAAAAAATTGTCTTTCCTCTTTCCTTTTCTTCATACAATAAATCATAGATTTCTTGTTGTAATAAGGGATCTAGAGATGATGTTGGCTCATCAAGTATGAGGATATCTGGATCGGACATGAAGGCAAGAACAATCCCAACTTTCTGCTTATTTCCCTTACTCAACTGCTTGACCTTTTTTTCAGTATCCAGATCAAATCGTTCAATCATTTCCTGCATCCGAAGAGATGGCCTTTTTCTAAGTGAAGCAATATAATACAGAAAATCGTGAACTGTATAATTACCTGGAACATACCACTCACCCGGGAGATAACCAATATCCTCCCTAATCTCGGGATTATCACGGGAGACAACTGACCCCTTCACAGTAATGCCACCCGAATTTGCTATCAAAATATTGAGAATACACCTAATCGTCGTTGTTTTACCTGCACCATTTTGACCTAAAAACCCAAAAATTTCGCCCTTTGTGATATCTATGGACAGGTTTTCTATGCCAATCTGATCACCATAGTATTTAGTCAAATTTTTTATTGATATTACAGCCCCAGGAATTAGTGGCGTTAAAATTGGATCATTGTTCATTTTTTATCCCTTGCAACACTACTAACCACTAGTAGTGGTACATGCATATTTAAATATTTACACCAACAACTATGTATGAACAATTCAAATCATTAATTTTATCTTAATTGTTCAAAATTCATTCATTAAGGGCATTTGTTTCCCTTTTTGCCTATACAAATTGGCTTTATCTTTGTCTTCGGCTCCTGACATCTTTTACTTATTTTTTAGAAAGCGGAATATATGAACGGAAGGATGACCTCGATAGAATACAAATGGATATTTAAAAATCAAGTACCAAAATTTTAAGATATCAATTTATGTAATTATCTAAATTTCCAATAGGTCATTGATCGACAGTCTTGCGCAATACTCTTGAATAATAATATTCCAACCCAACAATACCGATTACAATATCGGGTGTGATGAGTTATGGATAATGCAGTTTACAAAGTAGTCGAATTAGTTGGTACCAGCCCTGATAGCTGGGAAGATGCAGTACAAAGTGTGGTAACAAAAGCCTCGAAAACATTACGTGATTTACGTATTGTTGAAGTAGATAAATTAGATGCTAAGATTACCGATGGTAAAGTTGTTGCCTTCCGAGCCAGAGTTAGTCTTAGTTTCAAATTTGAAGCCTAATTACACCAGATTACTTCAATTAATCGACAATCTAATTCAAATGAAAAATTCTTATTCTAAAACCTTTTGAGAATATAAAATTTTCAAAATTATCTCTTATGTAATGTTATATAGTTTTACAATTGATCGCAAGAATTTCAAAAAACCAATGTAACTTTACTTTTACTTATTCAGCAGTTTTTACTAGACACAAATTCCCAAGATCCATTGGTCTCACCCAAATGTTAACAACTTTAAATGATCAAATTATCAAAATCCCGCAGAATTTATTAAAAAACATGTGATTTACAAAAGATTTATGTCTGATTTAGATAATTTGAGAGATTTATGTTCCAATTTAGGTCTCGAGTATGAAGAAATAAAAGCAAACAGTTTAATTGAAGATAAATCGTTGGTTTCTCTTAACCTGGACAATCAAAAAATCGAGGTGCTACCATCAGATAGTTTTTCCAATTTCATCAATTTAAAACGACTACAACTCAGTGGCAATATGATTAAAAGTCTTGATCCAGAAATATTTTCCAAGAATTCTCTACTTGAGAGAATTCGGATTGAGAATAACTTGATTGAGGAACTTGACAAAGTCATTTTCTCCAATCTTGATAAGCTAACCTGGTTATATTTGTCAAATAATAATATTAAATCGCTCCATAAGGGAATATTTAGTAATCTATCTTCACTGAAACGATTGAGATTGGATAATAATAAATTAAAAGCTCTACCTGAGGGAATATTTTCCAATTTGAAAAAATTAAAATTCCTTAGATTAATAAATAATCCATTACCAGAAGATTGGGCAGATAATTATGAGAAGCGTCAAATCGGGCAACTATCTAATAAAATAGATAATTATCAACAATCATTGGAAAATACTCGAGGGAGAATTGCGGAGGAAAAGTCGGAGAGAATGGATAAGCTCGAGAAACTGATACAAAGAATGGATCGGGTTACTATGAAAAGGATGGCTTCCTATGTGAATTTGACTGATGATGAGTTATTTAAATGGTTGATGGATCTTCCCCAGGATTATGGTTTCAGATTAGAAGGAGATGAAGTAGTATTTTCTGCTGATGATATTGAGGATCATATTGATGATTTGATGGCCTCTTTTAGGAAATTCGAGGATGAAAAAATTGGAAAAAACTAAATAATAGAAACTTATGCGAATTGGACTGATCTTTACTGCAGTTGTAGGATAAAATAAAGATCAAAAAAATGAAATAAATATATTAAAATCCAATATCATATGAGAAATTCTTAATTTTTTCTCCCGTAAATTATAACATAAAGTCCTTAAAACATTTTTGACATACATAATATTAGGGAGAATGGAAACAATGAATGAAAAAGTGGGTGATAATGATTCTACCGAACTTAGTATGGCTGAAATTGAGTTTCTAGTGAATCAAAATTATAAAATGGTCTATTCTGAAAGACTTGGCAGAAAGGTTTGCCAATTGATAGATTGGGTGGATAAGTCGGTTTTTAAACGCCATAAGAAATTATTCGGTTTTACTGATATTGGATGGACAGTTAAGCATCCAAAGCAACTCATTAGAGCTCTGATATCTGAAGGAATATGGGTACTACCCACTGATATCCGATTGGAAATCGCTGCAGCAGAAGGTCAGGAAGAAATAACTGATGAAGAGCACAAGGAGGAGTAATCCTTGGTTTTGCCTGTTATCATAAATATTCGCGATTTTTTCACATATTTTTATTGTCCTCTTCCGTTATCTTTTTCGGAACAAATTCAATGCTAGAATTGGCTAGCGGAGATTCCGAGTAGGGAAGGAATATGAATAAGAATCAATGGATACCTCGTACAAGAGCAATGATTTTCGCCGATGAGGATGTTGATGGTGTTTGTTCTGCTGCAATTGTGGGTAGAAGGTACAATAAAGATAGTAGTGAATTCATATTTGTTAATGCTAGAAGTTTAGGGGAAGCACTAAAGAAAAAAATATCAACGCTTGATATTGATCAAGAAAATCCTGACATGGATGTATTTATTGTTGATGTGGGTATTAATAAAGCCAACATTAGATCAATTGAACAATCGATCTCAACTATGGTGAAAAAGAAAGCTCGAGTTCTTTATTTTGATAGTCACTCCAATAAATATAAAGGAAAGACACTTTTGTTATATTTGCGAAGAGCAAAGGCACATGTTTTCAATGGTCGAATTGGATCTGCTGCAGCTAGTATTGTCCAAGATTTTCTCGGAAATGATGAGACCATACGATTACGATTATTAGGAGCTATTAGCGATAGAGAAATTCAGTTAACCCAACGTTTTAAACATGAAAAAATCGGATTGCGATCATTACAAGCAAGTGTTGCATGGGGGGCCTGGAAGGATCGTACATTCTTAACTAAAATCACTCAACGCTTGGTTAAGAATCCTGATATGGATTTAGAAAGTGATCGAGATGTATTAGAATACGCAATAAAGGCGAATAACCATCGAGATAATTTGCTTCGACATGTACATAGATATGGAAAGATCCTCCAGATATCAGAAACTCCCAGGATATTAACAGTTACCATATTGGATCGGAATGATTTTGGAAAAGCACGAGGAACGATTGCAGGTCGACTTGCTGGCGAATACGGTGCAGCGATAATTTTAATCACTCACGCAGTTCAGGATAAGGATTCATATGCGATCACGGTCAGGAATTCATACATTCATAAGCTGGACTTGGAACTACTTGGTCAACTTGCTAATACAACAAATTCAGGAGGATCAAAGGGGGCATATCGATTAACTATTCACAAGGAAGATTTATTGGAATTTCTATCAAAAGTACAATCTTGGAGTAGGTCACTCACACCTCCTTGGTTTGTTCAGCCCATCCCCAGTCACAAATTACCACCGAAAATCAAAAAAAGTAAAAAACGAAAATTTAAACCTCAAGTGAAATCAAAGGAAAAGACAATAAAACGAAAAAAGACTATTGAACTCCCGGAAGCTAGTAAAGAGGTAGCAGAACCGTTGATAGATGAAAGTGCATCACTAGATAATTCAGATATAACAGAGGCTATTAACGATCAGAAATATCAAGTGGAGGAAGAAGATAGTGATTTCCCTGACGAAATTATTGATCTCGACGATTTAGAGTAATTTTGGTGATTTTATATTACTTTAATACTACTTTCCCAATCTTCTGATCGACCTTTGACAATTAATGTCCATTCACCTTTTTGTGATAGCTTTACATCGAAACCAGCGGTGAAAGATTTTATCGCTTGCATGGCTACTCCTGGTCGTCGAGTACCCAAGTAATTTATTATAACTGTTGAATTCGCGTTATCTATGTTAATATCGGTATTTTCATGCGACCAAGAAGGAGTTGGCCATTCTGCATTAAGAGTTATTTTAAAAGATGAATCTTTTGCTACTTCCCTTTCGTGGTTTACACTTTTTACAAATGGAGGCTTTCCTTGACCCTTTACCACATGATTGGCTTATATCGTGGACAAATAAACTATGTGTTAAATTCGCTGATATATGATTTTTATTTTGTAATAAATAGTGATATGAACGAATGCAAGTTCACTTTATATACATTATATAATTCTCGATTGAGAACGAAAATTCTTGCAATGCTTGCCGAGGTGAGGAAATAAGTTTTCTTCTGAAAGAGGAAAAAAGATCATGTAACTCCTTATTTTCAAATTTAAAGGTTGAAATGACATCAACTATTTTCATTGCCTTTTCCTGGAGTGCCAAGCTAATGTCATCTCGAATTTCTCCTTCCAATTCATTAAATACTTCACTAATCAGTATTAATCCGAGTAACAAGCCTGAATTAAAGGACTTAATTCTTACGGCACGTTTTTTTAGGTTAGCCAGTGTATTGTCGAGTAAATTAAACATTTTAGTATCATCATTAGTGTTATAGTAATAACTGGTGGAATACAATACCAGATCAATTAATCCAAATGACGGATTATATTTTTTAAGCAGTTTTATTAGCTTCTGATATTCTTGATCTAATTGAGACTTTTCTTCAATATCCAAAGCAATATTCTCATTACTAGCATGTTTGATGACAAAACCAATTTCATTAGCAATTAGTTGGGCTCTTCGAAGGTATAAAATCGCATTTGTTTGATCAGCTAGTTTTACATTGGTCTGAATTAATTTATTCGCCATTCTCATAACTAAATCAATACTCTTTGATTGAAATGTTGTTATTACTTTCCTGAACGTTTTAATAAGTTCTAAATATATTTCTTGGCTTCTAGTAGTTTCATAATTACCAATAGTACTCAAAAATGTGTCTAGAAGAATATTTCTAAATTCCTCGATTGCTGTTAATTGTTTTTCAATACTGAAAGCAATCGCATTTAAAAGAAAATCATTTAGATGTATTTCATCCCCTTTAAGGATTAATTCAGAAACCCCGTTTCTATAATGATCTAAAATCTCTGGAACTTCTGCTATCCCTTCATTACTCGTTGATATTTCTATTAGTCGGTTCCTTTTACTAAAGATTTCATCTGCTGTAATAAAATCGGGTTCAACCTCAACCAAAGCCACCTGATTAAATAATAGATCATATTCTTCTTCGTTATATAAATCAAATTTTAGGGCTTCTGAAAATAGGTAATTTGCACCTTCAAGATGCATTCGTTCCAGTAATTCTTTTGCAGAAGTTACCATTGTATCAATCCATGGTACTGACATCGATTTCCTTAACTGGGATTCCAAAGCTGAAAAATTGATAAACTTATCAATTGATAATATTTCAAGTGCTAATTTTTTTGCATTTGGTAGAAAGGCAACCACAATTTCAGCATCAGATTCGAAAAAGGATAGATCAATAGCGATCTCATAAAGTCTTAAACCAATATCGTTGCTTTCGAGCTGGGATTTATCTAACTTCATCCTCTCATTTCCGCCGGAAATGAATATTTTCAGCATCGTTGATCGAGAAAACTCTTCATCATTCACCATTAGAGTAAATCTCTTTCTTGCCTCTTCAATCAATTCCCACTCTCCGTATTTACTAGAAGAGATGACTAACGAACTCGTAATTTGGCTTATTAGTTCTTTATAATCCTCTTCATTCGGATCGATCAAATTATAAATGGAACGCAATAGATTATCAGCTAATTCAAAATTTTCTGGTTTGTTTTCTTCCAATAATTGAGCGAATAACAATAGAACTACAGGGACTTTCAATTTTATTAGTTCTACTTTTTCTGAGATAATGTCATACATCATTTGCAGGAGGGGAAGGCGATCGGTGATAGCAATGCTATTTAAATTAACCTCGAACCATTGTATAAAATTATCTAAAACCCCGAACTTGCGATTTTCTATACAACTATTTACAAAATTTTTAACCATATTTTGGAATATTTCACCCTCCGGAAAATGGATTATTACATCTTCAAATTGCTTTAAGGTTAGTTGGGAGAAACTTTCCTCATCATAACCATCCAATCCTAAAGCCCAAATTGAAGCATTAAAAGTATCCTCTGCTTGCAAATATGGATCTCCAGATTTTTTTACTGCAGAATATCTCAACTCGATAGCTTTCATCACTTTTCCCAAGATTAGATTGGTTTGCACTAGACACAACAATCCATCCCATGACTCTATCAGTAGATCTGAACAGGAATCTGCAATTTTCTCTAGTAATTTCTTATCCTCATCGGTTTCACTAAGTATTCCAGTCAAGCTATTAATGAACCCGGATAGATGATCTGTACCCCAGATTTTAGATCGATTTACCAATTCCAAAATAATTTCACCCTTTTCATCTGAAGATCCTAATGAAAAAGCGATTTGCAAAGCGGTACCCTCAGTTAATTTGGCTAATTCTATTAAATTTTCTGTAAACAAACTTTCAGCAGTATCAAGTAGCATCTTTGCATTATCATAATCTGGTGATACGCTGGATACTTCAGTTAAAACCTGACTGATATAATTTAATGAAAAATCAGTGTCAAATTTTAATATATAGGATAAATGTGTATTCAATCCCAATAATCGTTCTTTTAATTCCAAATTCTTATTGGTTACCACATGTATAACTGCAAGAGATTCACGGATAGATGCTAACCTTTGTTCTGAAGGCAAATTGACCATCAAAATAATCGATTTGGTGATTAATTCCCAAAATTCGTCCTGTGACTCACCAGCTAAACTTATGAATATTTCAGAATACGGTACTTCTTGACTAATATCTCCTGATATAAAACTCAATTCAGTAATATTACCAGAAATAGATCCACTTTTTATCAAGAATGAAGACCAAGGGAAGGTTTCTAGGAACTGCCGAATACCATTAACAAATACTTCTCGATTATCTGATTTAAATTCAATTGATCCTCCTTCAAGTGATTTTTGTAACCAACTAGGGTCAATTATTTTCTCATGAGTTGGGGTCGATTCGTCAAAAGTTAAATTATTATAAGATTCAAAAAAGTCATCCCAATTTGCAGGATTTAAGCTGTGAAAGTGCCAGACATAATGACTCCAAAGCAAAATAGCTAGGACATCAAGGAGCAATGCCGTACCAGCATTAATATTCTGATTCCAATAGATAAATACAAGTTCACCCTCAATTGTTAGAAAATGGGAGAAATTATCTTCCTCTATAGATCTTTTGCTTTTAATATATGATAAGATAGTTGATTCCGCCCTATCTCCTGGATGGCGACCATACCAGAATATTTCTAGATAAGGTTCTATTGCAGGACTGCTTTCTGTAGGAATAATTAATCTAATAATTGAACGTTCAATTGTCATTCAGAATAGCTCTCCCAAAATGCTAAGCATTTATGTGTAATTCATTAAGATAAAAATTATACTGATTAAATAATCGGTGAGTAATTAAATTAATTTACTAAAACTTCCTGTATTTTAAGAATGTAAAATCATACGGTTAAGTTAAATTCTTGCATCTTTTCAGTCAAATTCTTCATTTCCCAGTTCACCCAGAGCGAGAAATCATCTGGATCGATCAACGGAGAGGATATTGAATTTAATCTGGCTTGATTTAACCTAATAAATTGTAATTCTTGAAACCGAAATGCATATTGTCGAATTTGTCGACCTACAGATCGAGTATGACTTAAGAGATCGGATCTTTCTAATGTATTATCAAGTTGGGCGAGTGCTTCATTAAATGAAGATTGAATAGTTTTTAGCTGTATCTGAACTTTCTTCCTTGGTGTCTTAGGTTGTGGAGGTTTCTTCTTGAACAAATTTTTTAGGTTCTTGAAGAAATTTGATGACACTGTACCTAGTTGCTACATTATATTTGAAAAAATGATCGATCAATTATTGAATAAAAAGGTCAATCATTCGCCGTTTTATCACCATAATCGACAATATAAAGTTTTTTTGGTTTTAGTGATTTGTAAAATAGTCAGGAATTATTTCCCGCTTAAAAATACCTTTATTTCTAATATAAAATAGATTATAGGGCAAAAAAAATTACAAATAAAATCACAATACCAGATGGAACAAGAATAACAGGAATGATTTCAAATTAAGTAATTCACAACTCTGATTATTATCACAAATATCTAACATAATATTGCGAATAATTCTAGATGGGAAAATTTTTTATTCTGGAAAATGCTTCCTTTAACATTTCAGGAGAAACATTAGCGAATGATATCCTTAGATGTTCTTCCCAACCCTCTCCAAAACTGACACCTGGTACTAACGCAACCTTATTTTCTATAATTAACTTATTAGCCAGTTTTATAGTCGATTTACCCGTGGTCTGTTTTGGGAAAAGATAATAGGCACCTTTACCATTTTCTGGTTCTAACCATTTTACCTCCTCCAGTAAATCTTTAGCAATATTATGATTATTCTCCATTAATCTCTTGAATTTCGGAATTAGTTTGTCTCGATTTTCTAGCAATTTCAAACCTAAATATTGGGAAATCGCTGGGGCACATATTCCAGTCGTATCCTGTACCTTCATAGATTGTGTGGTAAATTCGGTATTTGCATGAACAAATCCTAATCGCCACCCCGGCACTCCAAAAGTTTTGGAAAAACTCCCAATCGTGATTACATGGTCCGCAATCTCTGGAATTGAGGCAATTGAGATATGTTCTGTGTTTTGGTAGGTAAAATATTCATAGGTCTCATCACTGATTAGCCAGATGTCATTTTCTGCAAGAAGCTCTGTAAACATGTTGATATCATTTTTTTTATAGACGATTCCAGTTGGATTGCCCGGATTTACAATTACAACTGCTTTTGCGCCATCCTTGACAGCATTTGATAATCGATCATAGGGAATTTGGTAATCTGAATTTAATGGGATCAATGTAGTTTCCAAGTTACCAAGGCTACATGCCATATGGTGATTGAAATAATAAGGTGATAGTAGGATCACCTTGTCCCCGGGATCGGTTAGAGTAAATAACGTATTTACAAAAGCCTGATTGGCACCGGGTGTGATTGTGATCTCATCTTTATTTGATTTAATTGTGTTTTCTTGGGATAGCTTTTCAGCCAATGCTGTTTTTAACTCAATAATGCCGTGAATCATCGTATACCGATGTATATTGGGATTCGAGATATCAGATACCAATTCTTGTAATAAATCATTAGGTGGTTGATAGTAGGGTACTCCCTGACTTAGTTTTATACAGTCTTTTGTTTGGTTTGCAAGTTCGCCTAGTTTTACAAGTGGTGGTGAATTTGTGTTTTTTACTCTGGATGAAATCATAATTTTATTAATTAAGAGAAATTTATTACTTAATTCATGGTAGTTTGAAATTTATCAACAAAATTCTTAATCTTTCCAACTCAAAAGGGATTTGGAAAATGGATAAAGTTGGGAATTCACACTGGAGTTTTGGATTATTCAATCTTATGGAATCCGGTAATAAATCCTAATAAGTTTCGTTTAAATAACAGTATATGAAATTTGAAAATCTTTCTTTAAACTCGGAAACTAGAAAAAATGCCCCTGGTGACTTTATTGAATTATCGATGGGATATACTCACTATCAACTTTCTGGAGAGGGTAGACTGGTTGTGTTTGTACATGGGTTTTCTGTTCCTTCATTCTATTGGGAAAAAAATTTCGATTACCTAGTTAAAAATGGATATCGGGCATTGAGATATGATTTGTATGGTCGTGGATACTCTGATAGGCCAAAAACAAAATATGATGAAAATTTATTTGTTGACCAACTGAATGAGTTATTAAATAAACTGGAATTAACTGATAAAAAAATTATTTTGATAGGATTATCAATGGGAGGAGCGATTGCCGTTATTTTCTCTAGGAAACATCCGGATCTAGTTCAAAAGTTAATACTAATCGCCCCAGCTGGTCTACCTTTGCCATCTGCATTTGGATCTTTATTTCTTAAAATTCCATTGCTTAACCGGTTACTCTTTAGATTATTTGGGAATGATCTCTTAATAAATGATTTATCTGGGGATTATTATAAGTTTCCAGATGATTATGAGAAAATAAAGGGGGATTACCAGAACCAAATGATCTACAAGGGATTTAGGAGAGCCATATTATCAACAATTAACAATTTTCCCATGGCTGATTTGATGTACGAATACGAACTATTTGGAAAACTTAAGAAACCAACCCTTCTAATCTGGGGTGATAAGGATCTGGTATTACCATTTAAAAATCACAAGAAAGTAGAGGAATTAATCCCAAATGTGAAATTTTTTCCAATAATAGATGCTGGACATGCTGTTCAATATGAAAAATCGTATGAGGTCAATGAAATAATCGTAAATTTTTTGAAAAGAAAGTAGATGGTGACAAAAAATTGAAATCTTTAAAAATTTGAATTTTCAATTAGTTTTTTTGTCATCTCAAAATATAAGCATCTTGAGGGAAAAAACTATGTACCCTTTTTGTATGATTGGTAATTATACCAATGAAAATATGGTATCAGTTAAATTATTCCAAAATTTATTTACTTTTTTACCAGCATCGGGTTCAATCATTGCTGCAACTATTGACAACGCCTCGAATACCTGACCTACTTCCTTGATGAATAGGTTTCTGTGAATATAACCTGCCGCATCAGAAAAAGTTACTATGGTTGGTTCTTCTGATTCGAAATTCTCTAGATGTGCAATTGATAAAGAAATTGACCAATCACTGGTCTCCCGAGTGAAATTAATTTCTTCAAAATTTAAAAGCTCATTCATTAGTTGTGTCTTAGGATATTTGGATAGTGGTATTCGACCCATATGCAGTGCAGCTTTTCCTCTATCGGTTGTTACAATACTATCTCTTGATACATATATATCGTTAATTCGAGATATTATCTCCGAAAGTCCAGTAAATATATTGGAAGAGAATTCATGTGCTTGACTTTTCAATATCAGCTCGAAATCTTCCTTAGTATCACCTTTATTTAGTGCTAATTTTACCGAATTGGATAATTTACCAGAGATTACTTCATTATAGGCATAATCGAGCAGTACATCTGGAGGTTTTTCAAATAATGTGAGTGATATACTAAGCAATAAGCGTTCAAATTGATCACTGCTGAATTCCTTGTATTTACTATACAATAAAGTCAAGTCACTCACTGCTTCTTCCATTGATAACAACAAGGAACCTTTTTCTCTTTGATATTTAAGAATCTCGCCAAATGTTGGATCTAATATCTCCTTGAGTTGTTTTTTCAAAGATTTTGCACTGTCATGTATCTCCTTAATCAGGGCATTAGTAGTTTTCTCAAGGTCGGTTGTGATTTTGGCTAGAGATTTTAATATTAGTTCAGATAGTTTCTGGATTTTTTTACTGTCTTTCTTAAATGACCTGGTGGTTGATGAACTGATAATCTCCTTCATCTTATTCTTATTATCTTCCCAGATTTGTTCGATTTTATCAACGATTTCTTCAATAAATCGATCTAATTTTTCATCCAGTCTGTCCGGTATGTAATTTAATCTCGGTAATGAGAATTGGGAAGAAATGTGAGTTTTAACCTTATTTGGATCTTTTGCCTTATTCAATACTACAATTAATTCGTTAATCAGCTTTTCAATCTCATTATACCATTCATTAAAAGGCTGAGCCGCCTGTTGCTGTATTCGTCTTTCTACAGAAAATTTAATACCATCGATAATAATTTCTGGACTATCAACTAGGCGATTGAATAATTCAACATCTATTTCGGATAATTTTACCTTAAACGGATCGAGTTCTGCTGCTTTCAACATGATATCGGTCTTTTCATTGATGAAGTTTACAAATAATTTTGAATGATCACCATCTTGAATATAATATAGCCCTTTCTTTTTGATAATTTTATAGACTGTATCTTCGTTATACAATTCATAATTGCCACGAATAATTAGTGCACCTATGAGATCCTGATATAATGGAGTGATTAGTTCAGATCTAAATCTAAGTGTTGCGACTTGCTCTAGGATTCCAACTAAGGTGGATGAAGTCTTGATTAAAACACCCATAGATTGATAAAATTCTATCGTTTTTCGAAGAATATAACCGACTTTGTTATTGGATAGCAAGAATTGATCTGATAGCATTGTTGCAATAGTATTAACAATAGAATATCCAGCTGCATTGGTCAATTCGATCGCATCGTTTATCGAATCGACTTTTAGTTGTTTTATTGATTTTAATCCAGATTTGGGACTGATATGCTTAATTATATCTCTTATCCAGCTCTTCTTGATGTTTGGTTGGGCTTGTAAGTTGTCTCTTAATTCCTTACCAGATACAAATTGCTGAGCAAATGAAACTAGAAACGCCATCGCTGATTGAGTTATATTAGTATCTGAAAGTTCATTGATAAATCCATCATAAAACGAAGCCGTGTATTGATAACTTCTCTCATTCATCGCTGTATTTAATGATCTTTTCAATATTGTAGCTACATTATCATAACTGGTGCTAGGTAGTAATTCCTTGTATTTTTGCTGGATTAATTGCAGATCAGGGGAAATGAATACTATTAAAGGATTATTGTTAATCGTCTCAACATACGCTTTTCTGACAAAGTGATCAAACATTAGTCTACTGGCTTGGTGCATGTTAGATAGTGTTAATCGTCCAATAAACCTTTTTAAATTCTTTTTAATTATATCAGGTAATGCTTCAACGATTGGTTCCTGGCTATTACTTTTAATTAAACTTATTTCTTCCCGTAGAAGATCTAAGACAATTTTTTGTTCGTTTCTCGGATTGGGTGAGTATAAGAACAAGAGGGGGGATTGATTTGCAAGTAAAAATACAATATACTCCGATAAACCAACAATAATTTTTTCCCTTTCTTCAGCCAGAAGTAAGCCAGAATGCCACATATCTGGATTTTCTTGCCAACCATCACCAAGAATGTAATTATAAGCCTCTAGCATATTTTCTTTCTTTTGAAATAATTTTTCAATTACCGAGTTATAACCAGATTTCAATCTTCTTTCATCTGTTGGCAGATTGAATTCCATCCTCACAATGGTGCAGGCATTGATAAATGCCTTGGTAACAACTGTTCGATTAATTACTGCCCCGGATGTCATAAATACTGTAATAAAGCTGAATTGAGTCAGTTGTTTGCCAAGATGATTGGTTAGAGATTGTATTAGTTTTACTTGAGAGGCGTCAACTGTTTCTCCGGTATCAGCAGATATGATATATGATAAAATTAATTTTGATTGTTCGTTTATAGGGATTGCAAATGTTCCGAATGAGGATGTTTCAACCTCACCAGTCATAAATTGAGATTCACCTGAGGAGGCTTCGATTGAAACTATATCCTTCAACGCCATCAGAGTTGCAGCAATTAGTGTGGTATCGGTGTCTGATGGTAACCGACCGAGTTCACCCATGGTGATTCCTGCATCACTTTGGATTGATATCCAAACATAGGTGACCATTTATTTAAAATTATATTTTTTGCTATAAATACAATTAGTTATATTATATTTACAATGATCACAGAAGAATATTTAATTTAGTTTAATGTTATATTAGAGAAAATCAATTTAAATAATTTATAATTATTCTTTTTATTTGGCGAATCACCACGATTTAGTGACTTGCCACAGGTTCCACAATTCATTACATTTCTCTTAAAATCCAATATCTTGAAATATTTTCTTAATCACATGGGAGGAAGGCTCAGAATCGACATCGATTATTCAAAACATCTTCCAAATCATAAGCAAACAAAATCTAAAAAAACACTGAAATCACTCTGGAATAATTTATTTCCTAGTAACAGTACTTAATCGTTGTTATAGGTAAGGATGACTGAAAAATTAAAAAAATGAAGTATTATAACAATTATTTTCTCCTTTAGAGTATTTATTAAGTAATATAAAAAAAAAGCAAGTACTAACAAGCTATCTGATATAATAAAAATATCTACATTAGCTAAACAAAGGTGCATATGAATGGACAAATTACCAACAATCGCTGCGAAAAAACCCTCAGTTATGGAACTAGAACCTGGTACCTATTATTGGTGCAAATGTGGCCTCTCGGCCAAACAACCATTTTGTGATGGATCTCACAAAACAACCAGTTTTTTACCAATTGAATTCACCCTCGAAGAAAAGAAGAAGGTCGCTCTCTGTCAATGCAAGAGAACCGGAAATCAACCATATTGTGACGGAACACATTCCAAACTTTCAGAATCCTGATCTTGGAAACCGTATTCTAAAGTGATGATGTATTTTATTTAAATCACCGACTAAATGACTGATTTAGTTAGTTATCATAGTATGCGTTCAGGCTTATTTCATACTAAGTTCTAGTAGTGTCCAAAATGTCTAATTTCGAATTTTCACATAATTTGTTAGGATATTCATTTCTTACTTTGAACCGTTCATTCAAATCTTTATAATCAGGTACTAATCTGTATATTTCATTCCACCTAGGTAGAGAAAACGGAAAATCATGTAGCAGGGATCAAAGTCTACTTATATTTTTTTTGAATTTTTATAACTTATTCTAAATAGTCATAATATTGGTATAACTGTCACAAACCTCTAAAAACGTAAATGATTGATTTGCCTAGATTTTTTATCGACTGACGTTAATGGTGCAAATTAAGCAAAGAATATAAGCTGATGCTGAAGGAGAAATATCTAAGCCATGATTAATTATTTAAATCGAAGAAACAGATCTTGAATTGTAAATTTTTAATCATTTCCATGACGAAATTATATTATCTATGCGAAATCTATAATGAGGTTAATATTATTCATAACTTGCTTGTTAATTACTAACAGGAGAGGAAGATATGGCTGTAGCATTTATTCTTATCAACACCGAAGTAGCAGCGGAAGAGGAAGTAATGGAAGAATTACAAAAAATACCAGAAGTCGAGATCGTACATCTAGTATACGGTATTTATGATTTAATCGTCAAAATTGTTGCAAACGATCCAGATACGTTAAAAAAGAGCGTTTCTGATAAACTGAGAACAATTAAAAAAATTCGTTCAACAATGACAATGATTGCAGTAGATTAAAAGACATTCTTACAAGTTAGACTAATTCCTGAAATTTTGGCCACAAATTAAAGATTTTTAAAGTTTTAATTTTCTTCCAATTTGATGAGCTATCTGTCAAAAGATACAATTTTATTTCTTGAGAAACTGTCCAAAAATAACAAAAGAGAGTGGTTTCACAAAAATAAAAAAAATTATGAGAATAATGTTAGAGAACCCTTTAAAAAATTAGTTGAAGAAATAATTTTTCGATTGGGAGAAATTGAGCCTGATTTTCACAGTTCACCCAAAGAAGCAATATTTCGAATAAATAGAGATCTTCGTTTTACTAAGGACAAAACACCATATAAAACTCATATATCTGCGAGTTTTAAAAATGGGGGACGAACATCTCCAAACCAGCCCGGTTATTACATCCAGATATCACCAAAGAATATCATGCTTGGTGGTGGGGTTTGTGACAGTTAAACCAATATTATGATTATTTAGATAAAGTTATACAAATT
>CAZRLL010000005.1:42330-47999 GCA_964600735.1 uncultured archaeon | reverse complement strand
TATGAATAATCCCTTGGGCTTAAGAGTGGTAGATTTAGACGCTGAGAGAAAAGCCGACAACGAGAAGAAATTTTACGAAGACGGTGTAGCCTATAGCTTTAACGACATGAAGTATACCACATTTGAATTCAGGAAGGCGTGTCGAGACGTGGGCAAAAAGGCTGAAGATGCTTAAGCGAGATAAAATGCGAAGACTTGGCGAAGGCATACTCGAAATCAGGGATCACGGCAAACCACTACCGCATCGCAAGGACGGGGGAAAATCTACAAAGCCCATAACACCTTGCCCGGATGTACTGGAAGCAGAAGTTCTTAAGGCTGTCATGACATGGCTTAAGCGTAATAGAATTTTGTGTGACCGTAACAACGTGGGATCAGGTGATCTTGATAATCGTGGAGCGATACACAGCTATGGAATAAAATATGGTGGCGACATAATGGGATGCTTACCGGACGGTATACATTTTGAAGTAGAATGTAAGCGAGGAAGAGGCGGTGTCTTGAGTGTGGGCCAGCAGAAGCGTAGAGATTTGATCCGTAAAAATCATGGCATATATCTTGTGATACATGGTGTGCCAGAGCTTGAACTGATGATGAAGGGGTTGTTATGAATAATCCCTTGGGCTTAAGAGTGGTAGATTTAGACGCTGAGAGAAAAGCCGACAACGAGAAGAAATTTTACGAAGACGGTGTAGCCTATAGCTTTAACGACATGAAGTATACCACATTTGAATTCAGGAAGGCGTGTCGAGACGTGGGCAAAAAGGCTGAAGATGCTTAAGCGAGATAAAATGCGAAGACTTGGCGAAGGCATACTCGAAATCAGGGATCACGGCAAACCACTACCGCATCGCAAGGACGGGGGAAAATCTACAAAGCCCATAACACCTTGCCCGGATGTACTGGAAGCAGAAGTTCTTAAGGCTGTCATGACATGGCTTAAGCGTAATAGAATTTTGTGTGACCGTAACAACGTGGGATCAGGTGATCTTGATAATCGTGGAGCGATACACAGCTATGGAATAAAATATGGTGGCGACATAATGGGATGCTTACCGGACGGTATACATTTTGAAGTAGAATGTAAGCGAGGAAGAGGCGGTGTCTTGAGTGTGGGCCAGCAGAAGCGTAGAGATTTGATCCGTAAAAATCATGGCATATATCTTGTGATACATGGTGTGCCAGAGCTTGAACTGATGATGAAGGGGTTGTTATGAATAATGCAGAAATCATGTACAAGTTAGACGTGCCTGACGCTAATGTTCGGGTGTGGAAAGACTTAGAAAGTGGCTACTGGCATTATTCATTCGCTTACTTAGACGGTTCGGCTCATTACGGTGATAGTGGCTGGGGTTCAGAACGATGGTGTAAAGAACAGGCTAAAGCCGTCTATTACGTGAGGAAGCATAAATTTATAAAACGTGCAAAGTGGAAACGAGTAGACTTATGAAACACTTTAGAGTAGTATTTAGAAAATCCAAATGGGGTGATGGTGAAAAGATCGACAACGTCATCGACATCTGGACCGCCTTCGTTAACATACCTTACGTGGTATGGAAGGAGAGGTTCAATCTTAAAAACGTGTGGCGATTTTTGAAAATGAATTACGCACACGTTGAGATATGGACCCCAAGCCAAATAGGTCTGATCGAACCACGTCCTGTCGATTGGTGGAATGGTAATATGGCGACATCTACTACCCGTGGTGAATGGGATGGCACTGTCATGCGTGAAGCTAAGGAAGTAATCTTGGATCGTAGTCGTTGGGACTATGCAGAATACGAGATCACGAATGAAGATTTTCGCCGGGTTGAACAGTGGTCAGCTTTACAAGTCCTCAACAATAAGGGCTACAGCAACCAAGACATAGGGAAATTTATCCCGGCTGTCCGTCATTTTGTCGGCGATTCTAAGCGGAACATCTGCTCTGAATTCTGTCACAACTGGATGGTAATAGCCCGACAGTTTAAGGAGTTTTTCATAGTGATCTCACCGAGGCGACTCGCTTACAGGGTTTGGAAAGAACACGACAAGGCATTAATATCATTGGGGAGAAAATAATGAAAAAATTAAAGAAGCTGCTCCGGCAAACGAAGACGGGGCTACATGAGTATATCGTGCGGGGCGATGAACTCGTTAAGGACAATCCTGATAACTACATCGTACCTGACGCTAATCAGATTCTCATAGACATAGACGGTGAAGGGCAATATACTTTGTTCAATGAGAGGCTGGAGATACTGGAGGAATTCTATGAGTTCGAGTATTCAGTGAAACCGTCTTCCAGTGGAGTGCCCCATCGACATGTGTCCGTGATTTTCCGGTGTGAATTTACTGTGCCAGAAAAATTGTTCTTACAAAGTTTCTTAGCCTCGGACCACATGAGGGATATAATGTCCTTCGTGCAATTTCAGGCCGGGGATAAAATACCCATACTTTTAAGGAAAGTGACCGATGGCTAAAGATTTCTGGAAAATGTCTGCCAGTTTTATCGCTGCATTCAAAGCGTGTGCATACAGATGTTACGCTCAATACGTTCTTGGGATCAGACCAGCAGTAGAGGCTGAGGTGCTCCGTGTCGGCACGAACTGGCATCGGGTGTTAGAGGTGGGTGCTGTCAATTCAACGCAGACGTGCGAGAGCTGCATGACAGGTGGGCCTGATCCTGACTGTGAGCTATGTGGTGGTAATATCACCGTCACCGCTGAGCCACGGGAGCTGGTCCGAATCGCTTTGAATGAAGCCTATGAAGATAAACCTTTAAGTAAATCAGAATTAGACTGGATGGTAGAGCGACAGAAATTGTGGATCGCTTACGCCGGTTACGTCTGGTTTCATGAGGACGACGATTTCGAGGTGCTCGCTGAAGAGGTGCCGTTCGAGATACCACTGTACGACAGGGGCGGTAATGTTATACCGGACGTTGTTGTGGTGGGTAAGATCGATAAGATCACACGCTCGCCACAGGGGACGCTGCACGTCGATGAGCACAAGTCGACCAGCAAACCGATTGACAGCGGTTCATACTACTGGAACCATCTGAATCTGGATACTCAAACGAACCTGTACGTATATGCTGCTCAGTTGCTCCAGACACGGGGCGAGCTTGAGAAGTACGGGATCAAATCTAACGATCCGCTGATCGCCGGGGTCCGGTATGATGTGTGGCATAAACCGCAGATAAAGGCAAAGAAACTCTCATTCGCTGACACCAAGAAATTTCTGAAGTCGGGTGTCTACTGTGAGGAAGAATTTAAAGTTACACACGATGACTTCGGTGAGATTTGGATCAACGATGTGAAAACTCAGGCTGTCATCGGTGGACCGAAGAAAGATCAGACCGCTATCTATGAGACAGCTGAGATGTACGGTGCCAGATATATGTCGAGCATCATCGAGGCACCTCACGAACATTTTGCCCGGAAGACTGTAGCCCGGACAGAAGATGATATGAAGCGACTCGAAAGAGAACTGTATAATGTTTATAAGCTGGTCAAGTACACTGAAGAAAATGATCTGTGGGTTCAGGATGAGCATCAGTGTGATGCCACATTCAAATGTCCGTATATGAAATCATGCTTCAGTAATGTTGAACTTGATCCTGATAATCCGCCTGAAGGTATGAAGTGTATTTATAAGAAGGAGAAAAAATAGTGGAGATAAACACTGAAGGAATTGAGATAGAAATTGAAAACGTTGTTAATGAGCACCTTCAACAGCAACCTTATAAGGTTAGCTGTTACGTCTGTGGTGGAGAGTTGCTCGTCGAAGAGAAGACAGTCGACAGCGACGCTGATCTATCTGTCACTGTGGAACCGTGTAAAACTTGTATTGAAAATGCAGTCGAAGAATCGGGGGAAGAGTAATGCCACCTAAAAGACAACGACCTAAGATTTCAGAAAAAGTTGGGGGCGGTGCGAAATCAGCAGCTCCCACGGCTCCGCCTGAGCCTGTAAAAAAGTTTACGGCGGGTGTAAGTACCTCTGGTAGAGGCCAAAAAATTATTGTCTACGGTGGATCAGGCATAGGAAAATCTTCGCTGGTTGCACTGGCACCGACTCCGATCTTTCTTCCACTGGATGATGGCAGTGTTAATCTGCGTGATCCTTACACTAATGAAAAAGTTCAACAGGTACAGGACGCTGACGGAGTACCGCCTTGCACGTTTGCTGAGACGAGAAATGCATTGCAGCAATATAGCATATATGATAAGTTCGAGACAGTTGTTATCGACACTGCTACTGTGCTGCAAGACCTTAGTCATCAGTATATGTTTGATACGATCCCCCATGAGAAGGGGCAGACTGTCAATAGTATTGAAGGCTATGGCTACGGCAAGGGTTACACTCACATGTATGATGTCATGAAGTTAATCATTCAGGATTGCGACGAATTGATTCGACGTGGTAAGAATGTAATCATCATTATTCAAAGTACGATAGCAACTGTGGCTAATGCTGCTGGGGATGACTATGTATGTGATGCACCACAGTTATATCCCGGCAACAAGATAACACCTTCGATTCGAGACTTGTATATTCAATGGGCCGATCATGTGCTCTTCGTTAATCATGCTAACACCGCTGTTAAGGACAAAAAAATAAAGGGAGATGTAACACGGGCTGTGTTTACACAGGGCCAGCTACACTTCAAAGCCAAAACGAGAGTCCTTGCAAGCGGTGAAGTAATTCCTGACGTGATATGTTTCGAGGACGTGAAGGACGATTCGATCTGGCAGTATATATTCCCAGAAGGAGGGAGCGATGTACAAGCTAAAACCAATACGCCGCCAGTCCCGTAAGATAGGTAGGAACGAACCGTGTCCTTGTGGCAGGACGAAGATGATAACGAGAAGGCTTGATAAATATCAGGGTCGATTTATATCGCCGTTTGATTACGACGACACTACTGAGATGGTTCGAGTTCCAATCAAATACAAACACTGCTGTGGCAAGATAGAAAACCAAAGGATGATGGCAGCTGTACGGAGACACATCAGTCAGGCCATTTACAATGCTGTTCATGGTCCTAAACAAACAAGTAAACTAAGAAGAATTATTAACCTGTTCAAACGTGGAGAGAAAAAATGAAGACACTAGGTAGTTTAAGAGGCACCATTGAAGACGGTGCTGTGAACATCACGTCAGGTGGTTTTCCTCAGTTGGTTTTAAAACTGAGCACTACGGAGATGTACGACGAGTCAGCTAAGGAATGGGCTGCTTGGGAAGAGTTCTGGGATGAAGGATCAAAAGAAATTAACGACCACACGATCTTTGCCTATCTGGTATTGTTCGGTGACAAGGGTGCCACTTTTAACGTGGATCAGGTCAAAGCAATTACTGGCTGGGATGGTAGCTCACTCACAGCGTTGAACGCGATGGACCTTGCCGGTATGCAGATTCAGTGGAGGAATCAGGAGAACACTTACGAGAATAAGACTACTGTTCAGGTAGCATTCATTGATGAGTATGATGCTGCTCCCGGTGGATCAGTCAAGAAGATCGATGCGAAAGAAATCGCCGGTCTTGACGCTAAGTTTGCTGAGTACCTTACTGGTACTAATAAACCTGAGAGTAAAAAAGGTGGCAGTAAACGTGGTGCTAAAAAGACTGATGCTGCTCCGAAGGAAGAGACTGTCGACGATACACCGAAGGAAGAGCCGAAGACTA
>CAZRLL010000005.1:34769-42320 GCA_964600735.1 uncultured archaeon | reverse complement strand
GCAGGATGATGACGTCCCTTTTGAGGGTGTCGAGCCATGTACTAAGCAGGAAGCATGGACCGATGTCTGTGAAGGTAAGAGAGCAGATGTCACTGTCGATCAGCTTACTCCGGTTTGGCAAGCGACCGTCGCTAAGGTAGCACCCGGTAAGAAGCAAGCAGATTTAACTGGCGAAGAATGGTCAGCTGTTAGAGCTGGTGTGCTCGATGACGTAGCATAATTTATATGGAAGGCAGAAAAGTGAAATCTAATGTGAACTTTGAACTACTCCACGAAGCATATACTTCTAACGTGCTTAGTGAAAAAATGATTGGGCCTTTGGCCGAACAGTTAGGAGTCAGTGTAGAGTCACTTACGAGATTGGGAGTAGGTTGTCCACCGGGCGACCTCTCCTACACTTTTCCCATAAGGGATGGAGCTGGTAAAATAATTGGTTTCTCACAGAGATATGAAAATGGTAGCAAGTATCTCACTGCGGGATCAAAGCAAGGATTGTTTTTTGAACCTACTGATCTGGAGAATAAGAATCATGGCAAAGCAAAACAAAGATTTGTCAGAGTCGCAGATGTGGGAGTTGATTGCCCGGTATGCGGAAAGCCAGACTGGTGCATCGTTAGCATCGATGATCCTCGAAGCCCATCAGCAGCGATTTGTCAGCGGGTGTCTGAAGGTTCAATACGATACATCGAAGAGTCAGGTTACTTGCACATACTTAAGCCCGAAGGAAATTTACAAAAATCCGGGGAAGCTGTACTACCTGCGTCAGAAGATTACGTTCTTGTTACAGAAGGTGCATCAGATACTTCGGCAGCTATGGACTTAGGTTTTGTCGCGGTAGGCAGGACCAATGCTTTATGTGGGATTAAAGAATTACCAAAACTATTGCGGGGCAGAAAAGTAATAGTCGTCGGTGATAATGATAGTGACTCCGCAAAAGAAGTAGGACAGAAGGGAATGGCTAAGGTTGCTGCGACCTTGGAGAAATCATGCGAAGAAGTTATTATGATTCTTCCACCACCACAGTATAAAGATTTGCGTGAGTGGGTAGCAGCTACGAATTTAACTAAAGAAGAATTCATGGAATGGGTGAGGTTACAGGGAGCGACTGAAGAAGGATCAGCATTACTTGTAAGTGACATAGCGTATGAGATCGCAAAGTTCTGGTTGAATACATATCGCATCATTGATAATCTACCTGACATTAGATACTTCAAAGGTCAGTGGATGAGGTACACCGAAGGGCACTACGAAGATATAACACCTGAGTCAGTGCGTGGCGATGTGTATAGTTATCTTGAAAGTAAAATGTTTCTCAACGATGCCGGTGTCGCTGTGCCGTATAAAGTTACGCGAGCCAAGGTAACAGATATAACTGATGCCTTGCAAGGTCTGTGTAATATAGACGACGAAGCACCATGCTGGCTTGAGGATCGTGGATTACCTGATATTCATTTGCTTATTGCTTTCAGGAATGGCATATTGGATTTGAATGAGTACATGCAGGGACGGATCAAGATGTATGATCCTACCCCGGCGTTGTTCAGTTACAATATATTACCTTATGATTTTAACGAGGACTCTTACTCTCAGATATGGGAGGATTTTGTCGATGATATATTTAACGAGGACGACGACAAGTTTGAGCTACTCGCCCAATGGTTCGGTTATAACTGTGTACCAGATATGTCATACGAAAAACTCATGCTCCTTACCGGGAGGCCGAGGTCTGGTAAGGGTACTGTACTTAATACTATGATTCACATGCTTGGAAAAAATCAATGCGTTGGTACAAGTTTCCAGAACTTAACTTCTGAATTTGGGTACCAGCCTTTAGTTGGAAAGCTCGCTGCTATAATGGGTGACGCTAAAGTTTCCAAACGTAATGAAGCTGGCAAAGCCTTGGAAAAAATATTACAGATAGTCGGTGGTGATCCTGTTGGTGTGAGGAAAATGTATAAAGGATCATTAGGTGAGACTCATCTTACATGCCGGTTCACTGTGGCTATGAATGATATACCTAATCTACCTGATCAGGCGAACGCACTTGAGCCACGATTGAATGTGCTTAAGTTTACTAATACATACATGGGTCGGGAAGATCGTGGATTAAAACGTAGACTTCAGATCGAAGCTCAAGAGGGTAGGTTAATTAACTTTGCTCTCGACGGATTAAAATCATTGCATGAAGCTGGTCAGTTTACCGAGCCGAAAGATTCTTTGGAAGTGATTCAGGCCACAAAAGAATTGACACAGCCAGTATCAGTCTTCATAGATGAGTGCTGCGAATTGATGCCTTTTAACGGTGATGAAAATGAGTACCACATCGAGAAGAATATGTTGTTCGCGGCGTGGGATAAATGGTGTGATCGTTCCGGGAGGAATTCCGGTAACGCTGCGATGTTCGGCAGGTGGATGGTTCAGGCTTGTCCTCTGATAGAATCGAAGCGGATCATGATAGGTACCAGAAGATATTGGGTGTACCGTAAAATTAAATTAGCTGACTGGGTAAAGAAGGAGCTTGTGATATGATAGGGTTCTATTTTGTAGTAGCAATAATGGGGCTGGCGATAGCAGGAACTTGTTCCATTGTTTTGCTGGTCATGTATATGGCAGGAGATTTATCATGAATGTCTTTACCTCAAGAAATGATCTGCTCGGATTCATATCCACGCATATCGTTTACAAATATATTCGACGTGCAATCATGGATGACGGACAGGTAGAAAATTACGGTGCGTTTGAGGTACCAGCTAAAGGTTATAAAGAACCGGGGTGGGTAGTGAAAGTAGTCACTGCTAAAGGCAAGACTGTTTACGTTAGCGTGGTCTGTCAGGAGCAGTATAGATTAATCGTGACAGAGAAAGAACCAATGTGGAAATACTGGGCTGGTGAAGGATGTAGTAATGAAGTTTACTACGGTGATCGCCCAGATGAATATAAAAAATTAAAGGAGATTGAAATTGGGAAAACCTAAAGACGAAGAGTATATCAAGCTGTCTAAGGCTGCTTCGCTGGTCTATGAAATAACCGGCGTGAGCAGAACTGCTTGGGCACTTCAGAAGTGGCATCGAAAAGGTAGGGTTAACACAGCTGGCAAGATCGTGAAACTTAAGATCGCTAGGCGTTTGGGTAGGGTTTATACTACACGCAAATGGCTGATAGAATTTATTAAGGCGGTGGGGTAATGCATACTATGGTTTCACGTCAAAGTTTTTTAACTGTGGAGACTGAGCGTACTGGATTGCTTGACATCTGTGAATGTTTCCACAGCAAGACTCTCCTTAAAGTAGAGGATCATAATTTCATCCTCTGGAAAAACGAAGGGGAGTACGCGATCATAACCAAGGCCCAAATAAAAGAGGCACGTCGAGTCCGTGAAGAACTTGAGCGTGCCCCTGAAGATCATTTATCTACAGCCGGTTTCCCTTGTATATTCTGGGACGACTGTCATACAATAGCTGGTGAATATGCAGATATGTTATTAGGAAAAGAACACCAACTTTACCGCGAGGCCGAGAAGCCCGAAGACGGAAGTGACGGTCGATCCTAATAGTACAATTGTTATAGCCCAATGGTGACGAAGATGGTTGGTAAACTGTTTCGTTAGTCCATCCATCTTTGTCTCCATCCGGGCCTGATTAGTCCACATCTTAACTTTTTCATCGTATCTCATTTCCATCAGTAATTCACCTCTGGTCCTTTCGACTCGCTGGATTTCTTTTTCTTCAAAGCGTATTTACTCCACACCAATTCACGAAAATCATCAGTCTCATCTGTGGCTAAATTCCACGCACCTTCAGCTGTAGTTATAGCTTGCAACGGAACCTTACCGCCACTCCATGCACCGATAGAACGAGCACCGTACTTCAGTGCTTTCTTTCCCTCGCCTTTTCCTACCGCTTTAACAAATCGCTGAGTCTCAGTAAATGGTACATCAACGATTGATCCTCGCTGACCCCATTGACCAGTAGCTATGTTGAAGACAAATTTCCCAACGAACACAAACGGTGATACAAAGTAAGAGAACATATCAGTTGCAATCTCTTTAGGATCAGCAGTAGGCCGTCCTCTGGTAATCATTCCTAACAAGTAAGCTGGTAAAATCTGTGACACCATCAATCTGTAAGCCGCTGTCTGATAGTTAATTTTGCTACCCTTCTTCTCGCCAAGAATATCATACCAAAGTATGTTACCATTCTGATTCACCTGATTCTGGAAGATCGTCAGTGTCTTGGCGATCTCGCCACCTCGGAAATAAGACGGGAGATCAACGGCACTACCCATAGGTTGTGTATCTTGGATCACACCGTCAGCGAATTGAACTGATTCCTTTTCATTCATACCTTCGCTCTGTGACAGTTGATAAGCAGAGTACCAAACTGCGGTAGTCACACGCTTATCAATATACTGGGCCATCTTCATTGCAGCTGGTGAAAGACTCTTGCCCTTGTAAACTCTGGCGACTTGCTTTCTATTGTACGTCGCCCGGAGATCACGGTTCCAGTCTCTTGTTTTTAGCAATCCTGACTTGCCAGTAGCTTCATTATGTAGTTTGGTAAATTCACCGGGCTTCGCCATCTTAGCTAAGTTGGCTGTAACCAATGGCACCATCTTAGGATGGACAGTCATTCCTTCAAGAGCAGACACACCCTGCTTTGCAGCTGTTAGAATTTTCCAGCCGAGTACATAGTTCATACTTGAAGTTCTGAGCCACCTAAACATGGGGGCGAAATTAGAACTATCATACGCTGCTTTGCCCCGGATAGAATCTTGCAGCCACTTGTTGAACAGCTTCGCACCATGTCCATACGTGGCATCATTCAGATTCTTCTTCAGCCCCTGATGATTTAAAATTGATCCAACACGTTTAGCTATCGGTGCCATCACTTTAAATCTTTCAATTGATCGTGCTGCTCTGGCGTGGATCACAAATATATCCAGCTCAAGATTACGTTGTGCTTTTGATTTACGTTTGATCGCACGTTCTTGACCCGGTACTTTCTTAGTAGGCTCACCGATCATTGCAGTTAGACCCTGTGTAAAATCAGGTTCATCTAATCCGTCACGATCAGCTATGAAAGCTGTGATATAATTCTCTTCCTTGACCAGTCCTTTGATACCTACTGCTTCAGCGATGGCTTTGAACTCCGCCCAGCCTTGTTCAAAATAGGCACCGATCTCACCAGCCACCATTACAGCGTCAGGATCAGACTCGACTGACTTAACAATAGCGTCGATCTCTTCCTGAGAAAATTCAGACAGCAAATGGTTTAGTGTCTTTTCATTTTTAGCTAAGGCGTAGACACCTATCCTTTGAGACGTGGTGAGCTTGTCATCAATACCAATGTCAGCTACTTCAGTCATCATAGTAGCACCATCGATACCCATTTGATTCATAGCATCGAGGGTACTTTCCATGACAGCTGTGAAATTTAGATTGGCTTCAACGTCTGCCTGTCGAACTGCACGAAATATATATCGTTGGAATGGTCCGTCCTCTTCATAGTTATCTAACGCTCTGGCGATCCTACGTACTCTCGAAGAGTTCAAGAAGTAATAAGATACACCACGTTTAATATCGTGGAGAACTTTTCTGAGGGTGCCCATCTGTCGCCTGTCACGATTAGTCAAGCCCGGACGTTGCTTTCTCTCACGCAGCTTAGACATCAACTCACCGACAGGTGTAGTATTAATGTCCTCGATGTTAGCACCCTGCTCTTTGGCTTCACGTTCAAGAAACATCATGACTTGTTCACGCTGGACAGGTAACATCTTGGTTAAAGAATCCTTACCAGTTAATCGTGTCTGAAGTGCTTTACGTTTCACCAGATCATAGCCGAGCAGATCAGCTAAGTTATGTACACGATCCATGATCTCTTTCTTAGAGTAGATCGTACCCTCTTTCGGAGCAGCATCGCGTTCCAGTATAGCTTTAATATCTTTCCTGTTCTTCTTCAGAAAATCTAGCTCCTTCTGCTCATGGAATGATAGGTCTTGCTGCTGAGATTTTTCATCGAGCTTACGGTACGTGACTTCAGCATTATCTAATCGCTGCTGAGTCTCACCGTATTCTAATCCATGACCGGCACCGAAATCATTTATGAATTCATCTTTCTCAGTGACAGGAACTTTCCTGACTGTCTCATCAGTTTTAGTTTCAGCTGTAACTTCCAGCGGGATCGTTTCGCCTGTCTCTAAGTTATAGACAGCGATCTCATTGTTGGCCCGGCCAAGTTCCATCGCTTCTTCCTGAGTCTTGGCGATCTGAACGACATTGATATAAGATTTCTTATCTTTCTCGTTATACCACGTCCCTATCTCTCTGCCGGGTTGTCGTAATTCGTTACGATTTACGTTCCGAAAACGCTCTATGTCGTCAGGAGTTACGACTTCTCCATCTACTGTCTCTTCAAATCCTACTCCAACCGGGAATCCCTTGGTGATCGGGCGACCTGTGTTGTGGCTGATAGATGAACCACCACGTTTTTTGTGGCTATCAGAAATCGTTTCACTAACCACAAGTCGATGGGCCTGATTAACGGTCATGCCTTCATGCTGAATCTTCTGAGTCATCGAAGCAGCCTGAGTCCTGTTGTACCCGGCATCTTCAGCTGCGTTAGCGAACTGACGATCATTGTACCCGGCACGAATATCTATAGCTGCACCGGGGATCGGCAACAGCATCATAGAAACAGCGGCATCTTTACCTGTCTGCCACAATCTCCATGCCCTGTTCCTCAGCTCTTCTTCAGTAATATCGATACCCTGACCTTCAAAGTAACTGGCCAAGTCTTCAGCTATGATCGCTACACCCTCCTGCATTACTTCTTCAGCAACTTCAGAGCCGAAGGTCGTACCGTACTTCACTACGGCTTTTGCAATAACTCTTGACATAGTTTTCTGAACAATTTTATTCGCACCTTCACGCACACCCGGAACCAGCATACCTATCTGCATCTGTTCGATCAGAGCATAGGGTAGAGCAGCGATACTTGCGATTACCTTAGATGAGGCATTATCAAGACCTTTTTCTCTCATGTTCTTCATCATCATGCCAGCACCTTGTTTGTACCATGCATGAGTAGCACCAACTTTAAAACCTATACCCATTGCAGCGGGTACAGTTAGAATTTCTTCAGGTGCCAGAGCCTGTGGTCCTAATTGACCGGCTACAACTGCACCTGCACCGAACGCAGTGATAACTGGTAGTGCTTGTTTCCCACCTTCGATCATGCCCGGTAAAATTCTTGCAGTACCATACGATGCTTTACTTAAAAGATTACCGTCAGTCCCGATAGGATCAACAGCATCTCTGGCAAGCATTCTCTTATGCTGATTGTAAAGTTTATCAGCGGTGGCATTATCACCTGCAAGTATAGCGTCAAAGTATTCTTGATCATTAAAAAATCCTTCCTGACCACGACGATAGGCTTCACTTAAACCTTCTTTGTGACTACGAGGTACACGGGTGGAACCATTCTTGATCCACTCAGCTGCCTGACCAGATGATTCAAATGCTTCTCTGGTAAAAACTGTTACACCTCTACCAGT
>CAZRLL010000005.1:0-34759 GCA_964600735.1 uncultured archaeon | reverse complement strand
TACCAGTCGGGCCTACATCTGGAGACACTTCTCTCACAGTATCTTTGTACCGATCATAAGCAAGATCAAGCATCTCAGGTGTAGTAACCTGTGGAGGCTTCACGCCTTGTTCGATGTTGCTCTGTTCCCAGTCTACGTAAGAAACTGGTTGTCTCTCTGCTTCCCACTCTTCGTATGTCTTAGCCATATTACCAGTATCCTAATTCTCTGCCCTTCATAAATGCTTTCTGTCCACCCTGTTGCTTGAGTTCTTCAGCTGTCGGAACTTTAGCCGGGGCAGCTTCTCTGCGTGTCTCACCTATAATAGAACTACCAATAGGAGATACGTTTCGTATCACGCCCATCTTCTTCTGCATAGCTCTACCCATTCTTGTTTTCATGCGAAGGGTACTAGCTTCAGGATTAACGACAGATTTCTTTTTGTTAGAAAACCAATCTTCAAAACGATCATCAGATTTCATTAGAGAATCCCAGCGTTGGTCTAGCTGTCTCTGATGAAGTGGGTCCATATAATCGTACCCAGCCTGTGACCTCCACTCGATGTACTGCTTGACCATACTTTTTCTGGTCTTAGCAGGATCGCCCCACTCGAAGCCACGTTTATCTTCGGCTTCACCGACGATACCAGACATCATATTAGCAGCTGACTTAAGACTTGGTGCTGAAATAGGTCGTGCTTGCGATGGCTGTCTTTGACTGGGATAGCGAGCAGCAAATTCTTCAGGCGGAAGCACCATCTTATACGCAGCCTGTTCACCAAGCGAAGGATCAATCTCACCCCTACTGGCCATGCTCTGTATACGTTTGATCTCATTGATACCCTGATCATGCTGAGCCTGATACTCTGCCCACATGTTTTTATACTGATTAGTAAGTGCTGCTCTTTTGCCTTCGTACTGTTCATCAGAAAGATACTGCTGCTGTAGAGTACCAAGATCATTTTGATACTGCTTGTCGACCAGCGTCTTATAGTCGCTAAACTTATTCTGCTGAATCTGCATTGCCTTACTGTAACCTGACGCTTTAGGCAGCGGTGTAATTTCTTTCATCGGCATAATTATACCCCCATATTACGGTCTTTGATCGCTTTAATCATATCTGTATCTATAGCTTCATTAGCATCAAATTTGGCTTTGCTCTTGACGCACATTAGATAGTGAGTCTCGAACAGTGCCATCACGATAGTTTTCATGTGCGTTAAATCATCAACTCCCTCTGGTTTGGGTCTGACGTGATAGAGATTCGGTGCCATCTTTGCGATCTCTTCATCAGTAATTGTTAGTGGTACAGTGTGTGTCGCCATGTTAATCTCCTATGTTAAAGTTAGAGGAACAACTTCCGTTGCCCACACCTTAATAGATACATCTTCGACATACGCCGGGCTATTAGAATAATGAACATCTACCCACGTCCCATCGGTAGAGCCGTCTATCGCCTTATTTATGTTTCCACGCCTTAGTCTCCAGTACTTATTCACTAATGCTGTTTCCCCGTCTACCCCCACATTTAAACTCGCCTCTCTTGTGATGTTACATTTATCTCCTGTAACCATAATAGCGTAAAGGTAGGCATCGAATTCCGCATTAACATTGGTAGTTAAAATATTGGCATCAAAAGTATCTAATGTAATGTCAATTGTATCATCATACTGTTCAAACGAAACATGATACACATCAACATCTGTTAATGTAAGATTAGTTGTTGAAAGTGTGACTGTCCCGACAAACCATTTTGACGTAATGTAAGCCCCCGTGAAGGCGTGTCTAGTATTTCCATTTGTATCTGTATCTGAACCGTCAGTCGTCAAAGCGTCTATGGTTAGTGTGTCTGTGTCTGCCCCAGTAGTTGCCCCTGTGTCTCTGTCTACGCTAGTCCCTGTAACAGTTATATCCCCAGCAAAGTCACTCCCCGCATTTACTACCACTACCAGTTTACCAGTGCCTTTTGTGACAACAAGGTTTGTGGGTACTGAGTTCAGGGGCTGTGCCGTTGCAAGCGATAGAAATGCTCCAGCAAGAGATGTCTCACTTCCTCTGGCTGGTTCTGCATCATACATAGAAAATGATACTTGTGTATGTGATGTTGGAGTGACAAGGCTTAGTGTACCTGCCCCGTCTGTTTTGATAATATCACTGGCACTTCCATCAGCACTTGGATATATAAGTCCCGTTAAAGTTGTAATCCCCGTCACCCCCAGTGTGCCAACGATGGAGGTGTTAAGAAAGGCTATATTACCATTGGTCATATCGATTGAGATGGGAGTGAATAGCAATGCTAGTGCGTCGCTGAAAATTTGCCAATCACTCACTCCAGCGTTAGTAATCCATGACATTACTTTTTCGTCGACAGGACCGTCGACATCAACGAAAGCCATAAAAGCAGTGTTTCCCTGTACAAGCAGCTTAGATGTAGTACTAGCCATATTCACTGTGCTTGCGCCGTGAGCTATCCCGCCGGGTACTAACCAGTTTCCATCTGCGAGGTTGCCAATCCAAACCTCTTCGCTAGCAACGGCCATCTTGACCATGCCTATATTTGTTAGGTCATCGCCGTTAAATGTCCAGTCGCCGGTCATAGTCCCGCCAGTTATAGTGTGGGGGCCAGAGAGGTCAATCGTGCCTTGCATGTATAAGTCGTCAAATGGATCAACAGCTGTACCCAGATTAACATTGGCCATATTGTTATAAGGCGTGAAATCTATGCCAACTGTGTCAGTAATTTCACCAGTTGCAATTAAACTTAGCCCTTCATCTCTAAATGCAACTGAGCTACGATATGTTTCGACAATGAAAAGCAACTGTTCAGCAGTACCCAGATGCGATTCAAATTGTCGTGCTCTTAAAAAGTCAAACGTGCCAGTACCACCGTTTACAATATCATCGCCGGTCATATCAAGATTACCGTTGAGCGTTAACCCAGCGAATGTAGGGCTCGCACCTGTATGAATATCTTGTGGACCAGATAAAGTTATCGTGCCATCAGCATCGTCGGTAACAGTAACTCGATTAGCAGTACCCGCTACCCAGTTAACCAGATCAGACGAAATTAATTTTTTACTGGCATCGGTCGCAACAAGTCGTACTGCTGTTAAATCAGTCAGAGTAACATCGGCAAACGTAGGTGAAGAATCAGCTCCTAAAACTGAGAACGATAATTTTCTCAACACCCTGTTTAAATTTACCCAGTCATCAGGTCTGACTGTTGGAATTCTTGCATTCGATCCCATATTATCCTCCAGTTAATTACCCAGCTACGTATTGACCTTCACCTAACAGACCTGCTTTTGCTTTCTGCCATGTGCTCCAGTACTTAGGATCATTAGGATCGACACCATGCTGATTCGTCACTGGCTTAGCCGGGGTAGAACCACCTTCGATCTGTTCGAGTTTTCCAGTCTGATCATTAACCTGCCACACTCCAGTTGAAGTAGCTGAGCCACCTGTAGAACCACCACTGAAACCACCGCCACCTTCTCCTACGTGTTGACGGGGAGCACCGATCTGAGTTCCACCGCCACCAGTTCCACCTCTGGATATAGGTGCCCGTGATCTCCAGCTGTCAATCATACTCTGAGACGAACCACCTCCACCAGAACCTCCACCTCCACCTCCGCCACCATGAATAGCAGCAGCAGCAGACATCGAAGAAGCATACTTACGATCAGCACTATCCTGATCAGCAAGGTCACGTCTAAGTTGACGCTCTTCTTCGGCTTCAAGGAATCCTGCTTTAGTGAGTAAGCCCTGCAACTCTTGACCTGATCTCAGTCGTTCAGTCTCTGTTTTGAACTGGGCACCTATCTCCTGCTCAAATGCAGCCGGAATAGATGCAGCGATGGTAGTGCCAGACAAACCTCTGCTGGCCAGTCCAGCCTGAGCACCTGTCGTATATTTTTTACGAGCAGTTTCAAGTTGTGCCCCACGCTGTTTCGTAAATTCGCCACCGACTTTGTAAGTCTCAAGTGCCTTATCTATGATCGCCATTAAATTTTCATTAGCCATTACTTAAGCCTCCCAGCCTTAGCTACGTCGATTAGTATCTGTTCGAGTGCCCACGTCTCAGCTGCGGTCACATTTTTTAATTTCAATCCGCCATACACTCCACGTACTTTTCTACGAAATGTATTCCTGCTTCTACCTGAGCCAGTTACTGTTCCAGCTGCTGCGATAGGAGTTCCGTCTACCATTTTTTCTAAAACTTCTTTGGCAGATTTCCCTGTATATAATTCATACGATACACTATCAGAATCAGATTGACTCGAACCCTGAACGTCAGCTCCAAGAATAACATCGAGTCCGATTATCTTCCCTTCATTCATTGCAAGATTGCTCAGTAAAAACGGACCGAAGGTAACATAACTTGATACAGCTGTATCACCACTGGCACCAGCGTCGTCATCTTTCTCTGAGTCATCGGCAAATCTTATGAAGCCATCTTTACATCCGTACATAACTTGTTTGAATGCAGGATCAACAGCTTCGTATTCTATGCTGGAAAAAATTCCACACTCATCAGGATAAGACTCAGGAAAGAATCCATCGGTTCTTAGATCATACCAGTAGCATGAGTTCGATCCGTCTGACATCAGCGTGACCGAGATATGAATCCCGGCTCGTCTTTTGTCATAGCTCATAACAATTCTATGAGTAGAAGGATCGGCAGCTTCATCATCGACCAGCTTAGGTAATCTGATCTGAGATATACACTGAGGAACTCCACCGGGGAGTTTAACTTTATAAATTCCATTGACACCCCAGAAATATAATTCCCCGTCTTCACCCCAGCACCAGCTCTGTGCTCCAAAAATTCCGGTGGTCAGATCAAGTTCATCTAATGATCCACCAGATGTAGGATCACCAGTTAAGTACCACATCGTACTCGCACATCCGAAGATTAGAAAATCATCTTTATACGGGATAACTGCTGTAACGATGTCACCTATTTCACCAGCGTCAGCATTGTTACCAGCCACAGCTGCTTGAGCGTCATTAACTCCGTAGAGAAAATCAAATGGGCTGGCCTGTCTTGACATATACCACTGATGAGGTGCTTCAGGATTGCCTGATATTACAGCACGTCCCCTGAACAATGCACCAAGAGTAGCTTTGTTGGGTAGGACACCAAATGTAGCACTGGCACCAAACGCTGTCCAATCATACCAATGTGGCGGGGCTACTTCAGCAGTTCCTGTGAATGAAATCGCATTGCCGTCATCGTCAGTGCCAGTCACAGTTTCTGCTGCAAAAGTAAAATCAGTTATGTTAAGACCATAAATGACACTGGCCCCGCTTAATGAAGTTACGTAATCGACTACCATCGATGCGGCAGAAGTACCACCAGTTAAAATCGTACCCGGATCAGGAGGATTAGCACCTATGTTAGTGGTGGTAATTTTTACAGAACTAAAATCTGCTACTTTCAAATTACTATCATTGGCCACGAATACTTTACCATATCCTTCAAATATATTTAATTCTTTACTGCAATCAATGTCACCGTTAGCAGCAGTGATCTCTGCCATTGTTCCAGACGTAGATTCCCACCATACTTCATTACTCGCTACTGCTACCAGATGCTTATCATAATTAAGATCGGAAGGAGTTACTCCGACAGTATTAAACACGTAGAGTTTAAACGCAAAATCTGCAGCTCCGCCACTAACCACAGTCCATGTGCTTCCACTGTCAGCGGTGGACCATGCTTCCCCACCCGTATAAGGACTGTTAGGATCAGTGGAACGATTCATTTTTACTTTTACTTCATTGGTATCAGATGAAACTACTATAGCATATTTTGTTCCTGATACTATAGTAGGATTTGTAGTAAAGTCAGCCGTGATCCAAGGATTAGGTCTGTTGGCTAATGACGTTAGTGCCGAGGCCGCGAAAGTTTTGGAGGCCAAAGCTGCTGCACTTGTATCGGGTTCACCACTTCCATTAGTAGGATAAAGAGCAATGGTAAGAGTAGCCGTCGATCCTGAAGTAGCGTATAAACTAAGATCGACCCCGATAGCAATTACTGTAGAACCAGCAGTAAATACTTGAGCTTGCCAATCTGTGAGGTCTACGTTTGTGCCGACAGGAGTATTTTCAAAAGCACTTATAACATTAGCAACAGTAGGTGTGCCTGAAGTTCCGTTAACTTTGAACGGCAGAGTATCATTATTACCACCTGTGATCGTCCACGAAGAACCACCGTCGAATGACCACATTTGTGTGCCGGGATCATAAGCCGATGTACTGTCGCTTCGCCAATCGAGATCGTTACTGACATCTCCATTAGGTGCCCGCAGTAAAATTGCGTAAGTAGTTCCCCTCGTTACTTCGTAAGGGGCATCAAAAGTTATCGAGTTCCAAGCGTCGCTCGTTCCTATAACAGTATCAGCGTCAAAAGCCTGAGATGCTAAAGCTGCACCAGTGGGTTTACCAAGGTCAGCAGGATCAGTGGCATAAATTTCTATGAAACATTCACCGGGTAGTAAAGCTCTCGAACCATACCACTCGATTGAATTAACAGTATAGGTGCCCGTGGCACCAAATGATTGTGTGTAAAATCTAGTGCCGTATATAGACGTGTTGGTATTGATGCCCGTCTCATCCCAAGAATCAAAAAGAGTAGCCATTAGCTCACCACCGTGACTTGAGTTATCGCAACGATAGGACCGGGAGATCCGCCTATCTGTTCGCTGTATGCTTTATCAAAAGGAGGACGTTGCCCGCCCCTCCCACGTTTGTCAATTGTATCATAAGGTCGTGCGTTATTGCAATCGGGAGTTGTGCTTAAATCTTCCTCTGGTATCGCTCGACCTTTATCAATACCACTGATCGGAAATCCTATCGCTGCCATATTATCCTCCCAAGAAAAATGACCCCCGGAATTTCACCGGGGACCAGTTGTTTGAAACCCTATTAGTATTCTTGTGCTATGCGTAGCCAGTCAAGTGATACAGTTCCGACAGTACCGGCAGCACCACACATATTCTGAAGGTAGAAAGCCATCTCTTCTCCGTCAGGGAAATCCGCAGTTGCAGTTGTCGTGGTAGTCGCAAGAGCTACACCATCGACATAAAATGTAACAGTCGAGCCGTCGCAATAGATACCGAGCTTGGTCCATGCTCCTGCCACTAGAGTAGCTTCATCGTCATTAGAAACATTAGTACCACTGGCGGTATTGAATTCAGTGTTAAGTCCATCACCGTCAGTATACTCTTTTAGGAAGCCAACATAATCCTTGTCGGCCAAGCTACTCTCATTGATAAGAAGCAAAAGTCCTTCTGAGTTCAACGCCTCTTCTGCGAAGCCTACAAATATCTGGTTAATGGCAGTGGCGATAGTGCTAACTTTAATCCTACACTCCATCCACAACTTTTTACCAGTAGTAAACTTAACCTTGCCAGCTATCGTAGCACCTTTAGGCCAAACGATCATAGCACTTTGGTTGTCGGTATCAGTCGAAACGATGGCGACTCCTTGAGAGTTGGTAGCGTCACTAGCAATAGTATTAGCTGTGGTTCCGGTGAATGCACCGAATTTACCAGTAGTGCCCAGAGCAGCAGCAGCAGCAGCAGACTGATTGGTAGCGACATCAATGCCGTCAAGAAGATCATCAAAGAATATCATTCCGGCTTCAGGATTATTCTTAAACTCATCTACGGGGCAATCATCCCATATAGCCGGGCTTGGGCCACGTCCCGCAGCGGTACCAAACGGTTGTGAACCAAGTGCTATAAACAAGCTCGAAGTATCACTTCCACGATTGACGTATAACAACGAACTTCCACTACCACCTGTCTTGTGAAATATGCAGCTCTCTGCGTAACCAGCGGTACCATCAGTAGGGACGGTAGTTCCAAAGGTATGCAGAATACCATCTTCGCTTGCGTACATGGTCGTGGCTACAGCTGTACCAGCTGGTGCAGGAACCATGTCACGAAGGTTCTTAAATATTGTAAATTCACTTCCACCCATAATTCAATTCCTTACTAAGCATTAAATGTTATGTCATTAAATGTTCTATCTCTCAAGAGTTCACTACCCTTGCCAGATTTATTCATTGTTCCAACTGATCTTGGTGCGGCTCTCGCATCAAGTTTCTTTGCATCAGGTAAATCTTCATCCAACCATTTTCGATAAAAACCTCTTCCGGCCATGTCGTCGATATGAGTTTCTGCTTTAGCCAAACACGCTGATTCAACAGTATCATCAAATCTATAACCAGCAGGATGAGTATTTATCAACGGCTGTACTACATAAGCAGCTCCAGCTACAGTAGGATCAAGGCCACCGGCTGTGCCGTCTATGGCCAACCAGTCAGCTACATCAAATTTTCCGGTCGTACTAGTATAGTCAGTAACTGTAGCGTTGCTAAATTTACCAGTACCATCGACAATCTTGATCACCCATC
Source organism: uncultured archaeon (assembly GCA_964600735.1). Lineage (GTDB taxonomy): Archaea > Asgardarchaeota > Heimdallarchaeia > Heimdallarchaeales > Kariarchaeaceae > LC-2. The sequence continues at coordinate 26,356 of CAZRLL010000005.1, read as the reverse complement.
CGTTAAAATAATCATCAGGATAATGATTAGCTATGGTGGAGTCAGTCAGAGAAGTAGTATCTCCAGCTGAATTAGTTCCAGTCTGCAACCACACCCTGTCGAATCCAACAGTGAAAGGAAATTCAACGACATCATCGGAAGAAGGTTTAGGATCAAACCTAATTTCAAATCTTCGCTTCGGTCCTGCTCCTGCTGCGTTAGGTTCAAGCGGGAATATCGCTGCGTAACGAGGGTAACTCGTAACAACAGTGACAGCCCTACGTCGTCTGATAAATGATTCATCTACCCATTCTATAATAGGTGAATGATTCGTATCAGCTTCGTAAGCTATTTGCCCGTCTACCGATCCGCTAAAATTTTCAGGGAGAGGATACCTACTAATATCGCCATCGACAGTTTCATACTGGGTGATGATAAAAGTGTCAGTCGCGACAGGATCAGTCCCACCAGCATTCCCGTTGCTATCGAGCCAATCAGCAACAGTAATAGTCCCAGTGAGTGTAGTATAATCTGTAATCTGTGCATAGCTTCCGTCTCCTGTACCAGAAGTAATATAAATCCACCACGTATTCAAGTCGTCATCAGCAGTATAAGTAGCAGACAATGTGGCATCAACAAGAGTAGTAGCACCCGCAGAATCAGCAGTTCCTGTAACTTCCGTCGATCCCATCTGAACTCGCATGAGTCTGCGTGTCCATCTCCAACCATTAGCCGGAGCAGCCTTAACGAATAATCTAATACCGTCATTAACAATTCTTCGGCACAGATCAATATCATGAGCATCAATTGGAACCATCGCTTCCTGCTGACCGTCTGATCCGTAGTAAGCCATACCTGCTTCTCTAGCCACTCTTAGAACCAAGTCTTCAATTGTCAGGGTTGCTGTCGGTTCCGCCATCGTTCTCGTCCTCCACCAGTGCCACCTCTTTCAAAGGATAAGCAGCTTCTTTAACCATCTTAATACTTTCAATCAAGATAAGATGTTGCTTCCTACTCATCGGAGCTTCGGCCACCACGTTATCTATATTCTGAAATGCCTGTTCAAGTGTGATCATAGTATCTCTCCACAAAAAATTACCCCGGACAGATCACTGTCCATCCGGGGTAGATTGAAATTAGTATTCCTGAGCGAAACGAACCCAGTCAATAGATAGAGCGTCGTCACTTCCGCCACCACTACCTGTAACCAGCGAAAGAACAAGGTCCATATCAGTATCGCCGGGCCAATTAGCATTGGTACCAGAAATGTCTACTGCAACTGCATCACCAAGATCAACGCCGTCAGCGAAGAACCTGATCTTTGCCCCACCACTGCCGAGGACAACTAGCTTGATCCCCAGACGAACATAAGTATCCGCCACAGGAGTAATCACACCAGTTGAAGACTGAGCTGTGCCAGCACTTGCTTCGTTGTAAGCCACGATGATGTCATCGCCGTCGCCCTCAAGAATTGCAAAGCCAATGTAGTCAGCATTGCTATCAAGAGCAGCTGCATCACCGGCGAATACGCCCTTAGCATTAGCAGCCTGACCCGGCTCGGTAAGTCCGATGAACATACCAAGGTCAGCATCAGTTATAGTGCTTACTTTAACTCTGGCTTCAAACCAGAATCGTTTTTCCTCACCAACTTTAGGTGTCTTGATTATACCCTGCACATTAAAACCAGTAACAGCTACATTAACATCCTGATCAGATGTATCACCAAGAAGCTGAAGTACACCGATGTCATTCTGAGGTATAGAATGATCGACTAGCTTAGTGGTTTCCACAAAGCTGTACCAGTTGATGTCGCCAGCTACACGACCCACGCTGGACGTGAAATCAGTTCCACTGGCAGTTTCTTTTAGAACGATGGAATTGCGAAAATCATCGAACACATGGATACCTTTACCGGGGTCTTCCTGAAAGCTCTGGATAGGACAGTCCTTCCAAATCTCAGGGCTAGGACCGCGAGTGGTAAAGGTATTTTCAGATGTGCCATATCTTACTACGTCACCCATAATTTATTTCCTTTACGAAAATTAAAGTTTTTGAAAATAACACAAACTACTATTATCAATTAAGCAGCAGCCTTGTGAAGTACAAAACCAGCAGTACGCCTGTTCAAACACAGGTTGTTATGAGCACCATCAAGGAAGACGGTAAAGACGGTATGCTGTCCACGGTCTGTGATAGGCTCACCTTCATCCATCCAGTAACCATCCTGAACGTAAGGTACGAACTTGGCGAAGTCAATGCAATAGATAGGTGTGTAATCTGCACCTTCAAGCTGCGGAATGTAAACCACAGGAAGTCGGTTAACGAAACACAGGCCACCGTCATCTACCTTGAGATTACCAAGAACCTCTTTGCCAGTATGCTTGTCATCTTTCAAGTCAGCCAAGTCCATCAGACTTGCTACAGTATCGGAATCAGTGTAGATTCTCTTTGCAGCGGTCCGAGGTTTCGACGGGTCTTGAATGAATAGGGGCACTTTGAACCGGGTCTTCATGAATGCCACACGGAAAATCTTGAGCATTGCATTGTTGACTGTGGTGTAAAGGGCACAATAGTTCCGCCACTTTGCTTCGTTAACAGCACTGATACCAGCAATCGTGCCAGTAAAATTACCGTCGCCATACTTAGCAGCTACACCATTAAAGCCAGCACCTGTATTTACTGTACCAGATTCATCAGTGAAGAAGTTCAGGTAGTAAGGCACACCAAACGGATTGCGATCGTCAGAAGCACTGTCAGGTGTCTTCCATGCTCGCTCTTCGATAAGGTTAGCCAAGTCCCAAAGACCATCAACACGTCTGGTTTTCAGCAAGTTTACAAAACCCTTTGCAGAGTTTTTGTTACGCATGATCTCGACCTTATCCCAGCTGTAGTTGGTTCCGATCTGAGTCCACGGTACTGTGATCGTGTGCATCGTGTCGCCAACTGCGGGGGTGTCGGTATCATACAGTCTACGATAGCGAGCGTTACCAGTAGGATCAAGCATAACTTTACGCTGGATATTGGTACCACCATCGATGACCATTCTTTCCTGCTGATAAATTCTACAAAATTCGTAGTCTTCATTGTCCCATGCTACCTCGAATTCCTGTTCTGGCAGATCGTCGAGTGTTACAGCGATAAGGTCAGCAAGAGCACTATTCTTTACTCCCATTTTCTATCCTCTCAAAATTATTGTTTACTATCGTTAACTTCGTGGAAACACTTTTCTCAATCGAGCGTCAGCATTGGCGATAACATCTTTCTCGCCTGTAGGCTTCTCATCAGTGTTTTCAACACTTGACTTACTCGAAGGTTTAAGTGTAATCCCTTTTGATCTCTTGACAACTTTGGCCATGATGTCATCACGAATTATCTGATCTTGCATCGGCTTAGAAATCTCAAGATGTGCCCTTTCCAGAGCTTCGCTAAATTCTAACTCCCGTCCTAAAACTTCGGCACCAGTTACAATCTCTTCAGCACGTTCACACACAGCAACTCGATTAACCTGTTCACTGGGCAGAAGGCCCAACCAATCTGTATCAGGCTTGTTAACAGTACCGTACATCACGGCAAATCGTTGCGTGTCTTCAGAGTTGAAGAAAGATTCAATCTGTCCGGCGATTCGTTTTACTTTCTCGTTCTCTAAGGCAGAGTTATCAGTGTTGGTATTAACAGGTCTGGACTTGAGTTCATTACTCATGCCTTCCATTTGATCCTGCATCTTACCAATGACATCTACTAGAGAGTCTTCTGGGAATTCTTCCTTTAGCTTGGCGAGATCGATCTTCTCGAAACTTGACTTGTCATCAGAATCAGTATTCTGAACTTTGTCACCACCAGCTGCCTGTTCTTTTTTATGCTTTCCAAGAGCCGCATATTCATTAGTCAAACTGTTCATGTTATCATAAAGTTTTGCGAATGTCTTTTCAGCAAGATCAGGATTGGTCGCGTAGAATTCGACAATCTCTTTTTCTTCCATCCCGCTATTGATTGCAGCACGATAGTAAGCATCAGAAAGTTGTGGTTTATCTTTCTGGTCATTAGCTTTATGTGCATCATCATCCTTGTCAACTTCATCATCATCCTTGTCCACAGGTTCATCGTCGTCATCCTCTGGGGTAGAATCATCGTCATCTTCAACATTGCCCTCGTCATCTTCCGGGGTAGAATCATCTTTATCAGGTTCATTTTCATCGACCTCTTCAAGATCATCTGCCGGTACGGGTTCGTTGTCTGGAATAACTTCATCTGCCAGTGGCTCGCCACCGAGAACCTTCATTCGTTCTGCTGCTGCTGCTTCGATTTGACTGTCTGTTTTCTCAGCCATACTACTTCTCCTTATAATAAGTCAGCCCGGATCGCCGGGGGTAGGTTATCTATCGGATTGATTTGCTATGTGTCTTTCGTTAATTGAATTATTTCCCAGTCTTCGGCGAGCATATCAGTCTGTGATGCAAGCCACGGGACAAAATCATCATCAACAGTTTTCATGCCGATCCAAGGGAGTAATCCAAGTGGACCGATCACGTTGGAATTAACTAGGTAGTCACCAGCCGTTGTATTCTTCCCGTCGTCTGTGTTCGTGCCACGTATAAATGACAGGTACATTCCTTTGCCGTTCCATCCAGACCTAGCTACCTCTTGGCCCGTCTTCAATGCTTCTATTGCTTTTCCAAAGTTCATTTCGTTTCTCCAATAGTTGTTATTTTCTTTTCGTTAACTCGTTTTCTTTTGGGACTTTTTACAAATCCTGTTTTCTTCAGGTAAGCCTCATGCTGTTTATAGCTCGTAAAAACTGGCTGACCTTCTTTAGTTATTTCTATGTCAGGACATTCTCGCTTGTGCTCTGCTATCTGATCAATACTTATAGCCAGAGAGTCAGAGACGAGTGGAGTTTTGTAACTGTCGTCAGGTGTGTAGAATAGATCGGCTTTAAAGTCACGTCTCATATAGGCACCACAGCCCGACGGACCTTGACACATAGCAGGTGCATCTGACTCTTTCATCGGCCTAACTACTTCAGTAACATTGCCACACTTACACTTAAATGAATATTTCGGCATATTAGTACCCCGCTTTACTGTGGGAATTGTGAGAGCTGCCCTTCTTTTTCTTCATGGCAGGTGACTGATAATTTTTGCCTTTGAGTAACATCTGAACATTACGCTTCAGACGTTCCACCCAATCCTCTTCCTTCTTGGGTTTAGCCTTGGCCTTACGCGAAGCATCAATTTTTTTAGTCGTAGCCTTATGCTTTTTGTCGTAGCTCTCTACCAATTTTTCCACTGAGCCATGCTTATATTTTTTCTGTGCCATTATTTTTTCTCCCCATATATTTTCTTCATCCTCTTTTCAGTTTTCTTCTCCAGCTTCATCATATCAGCTGCTTCCATCTTCGATCTGGCAGCTTCCTCAGCAGCTTTAGCTTTCTTCTGAACTTCGACGAGAGCTACTTTGTAAAACTTTTGATCGCCGTTCTCAATCTCTTTAGCTTCTATACAAGTATCAGCAGCATTCCTGACTTTGTAACTGTCATAGCCGCCTATCTTGTTCGAGCCATCTATACTGCAACAAGAACTCATTACATTCCTCCCGGTAAAGTCTGTTGTGAACCATTAGCACCCATCTGTGCGTTCTGATTATTCTGTGTCTCAGGTCCAGCCACCGGACGTGCCGTAGGAGAACCATTATTTTGTTCTGTAGAACCCGGACCCATACCACCAGCTTTACCCGGATTCTGTGGACCCATCTGTGTCATAAATCTTATCTTCGCTTCAAACTCAGGGTCTTCAAACCAACTCTGAACATCAGTAGTCAAACCCTGTGCTTCAGCAAGATCAGTTATACAACGCATCAAGTTAAATGGAACCTTCATCTGCATAGCAACCATAGCTGCGTTTGTTACAGCCGGAACTATATTAACTGCAAACTCAGTCATCAAACGAGTTCTTTGTAGCGGATCGAGGGGCACCATAGACCTTGCACGAATCTTAAATACGAAGTCAAGGAAATCTCCCTGCCGTTGTTCTGGTGTAAGTTCCAACTGCTGATACTTCCCACCTGTCAATCTCTTAACCAGCGGTAAATTAATCAGCGGATCGTGATGAAGGAACCACGCTTGCTTGCCTGAAATCTCAGCAGAACGATCATAGATTATACTACGAGCGTCTTCAAGTCCCACCGCAGCGTTGCTCTGCATAGCGGCAGTTTTAGTAGCGGTTTCTTTCTTACCAGTAGTTCCTCTTGTCTGATTGCCTGACATCTGATCAGGATTACCAGACATGTAATTAAACCACATCTGCATCTGCTGAACCATTTGATCGTTCTTAGGATTTGATCCGCCCCACTGCAATATGTTAAAAGCAGTAGGATCAGTAACAGCGATACTGTCACCGTCATCGGCATCGACCAAATCCGCAGCTTCATCAGCATTCATAGGAGAATAGGCCAGCACAGATTTTTCACGATCTGTCTGATTCATCATTCGCTTGAATGTCCTGTTGGCAATCTTATGAATATCATACCACATACTCACAGGTGCCAACGGCAGTGGATTATTGGGAACTGGCGGGGTGAAAGATAACAAAGTATATGGTCCTTCTTTCGGGCCATAGTAATCTGCTACTCTTAAATGTTTCCCAGTCATAGTCTGTTGAGGGTCAGGCATAGTAACCAGAGCGTCAGCTTCTGGAACATGCAGCTCGACTACATCTACGTAGTCCTGTAAAGCGTATGTCTCAGTTACAGAAGTATTGGCTTTAGTTAAATCTTCTATGCGTTCAAGACCACCGTAGAATTTCGACTGAGGGAGCTTTGCTACTTCGTCGTGGTCATAGCCATCAGTATCAAGAAGAATAGCTCTTGGAACTCTGATCCTACTACCCATGAAAGCCGATTTATTCATCTCAGTACAAACTGGATCGAACACGAAATCATCCAGATCAACTATCTCAGAATAAACTTGACCGGGGTCGATACATTTATCGCCGTACTGAATCAGGTTCTCACTGGAAGCGAGGCTTGTCTTGATGATGCCAAAGGCAAAAATAGCCGAGACTATCCACGCTCTTAAAGTATCCTTTAGATTGATGTCACCCTCGATTTTATCTAAGGCAAGACCTAACATTTCAGCGTAAGGCTTAAAGGCCAAGAAATCAGTAGACACATCATTAACACCGGATTGTGTCACAAGGTTAGGGACAAAAGTTGATACGGTTCTAAATATAAGGTTGAGAGGCTCATCACCAGTCACGCCGTATTTATCACGGTAGTACTGGCCTACGTATTCCCTCATAAACAAGGCTCTCGCTTTTCGATACGATTGAAGTCGCTCGAATCCACGCTTCACCACGTTCTGTAGTTTGATTGGTGTCACTTCAGCTGGCATATTACTCTCCATTAGAACTTAAATTTACTCTGCCACCCTTTATTTTTATTTTTCTTTCTGGCCATAGCTGCTTTACGTCGAGCACCGCATGAATTAGCCGGGTAACTTGGACCTTTATGTACGGTCTTACCAAACTCTTTATCATCTATAGTCAGTGCATCAGCGATCACAACATCACCATGAGTTTTCTTGGCACCTGAATTTTCTGCCACAAGACAAGCTGGACCTATGCTGCCGTCCTTATTATAGATGTACATCTCCATCTCAGCTAATCCGAACTCACTGTGATTAATATAACCACCATGAGCCATAGCTCTATCATACGCTGTCAGCAATTCAAATTTACTCTCAGTGCTTGAATGCCATCCATACTTGCTCATCTTCTTCTGCGACCTGTCACCAGTCACATCATTATAATAGCAGAAAGGATACTTGAAAACTTTGACCATCTGTTTACCGAAATCGATGCCGGGGCCATTCTTCTCCCACTTTACAAATGGAAGTGACTTCGGTTTACGACCACCGGCCCAGATCGCCAGAGCTATAGCAACACGGGCCATATCATGTGGAGGCGTATTAGCATCACGCCATTCGGCTATCTTCTCACCAGTCTCACGACATTTAATAGAGATCACAGAATTAGACGCACCTTGACCCTTACTAATATCGCAACCGAAAATGTAAGTCTTGGTTTGGTCAGGTCTGCCCATCGTGAGATTACACCACACTCGCAACGGTCCTTTAGAACCACGGGTAAGTTTTACAGCTGTGTAATCTTTTGATCTGATTTTTTGATGGACCGCTGAATCAGCAATCTTTTTATCAAGATGAACGTGGAACCGTTGTCTTGGTTCCTTCGCAAAGAGGACTCTGTGTTTTTTAATATTCTCCAGAGTAAAGAACAGATCGCCTGATTCGGTATCTTTCATATCGATCTCACGGGCCATCTCTTTCGGTGATCTTCGTTTCTTTTCCTGCTCATACCATGCCGATGATATTTGCCACGCACCATATTCATCTTGGTAAGCATGACGACCGGCACCTTTGTCTGGGTGATTCCACCACGGTAGAGTAAACACTTCTATTTTCCCACTGTGTTTCCAGTTAGCATATTCTGTTCCCGGTCCAGCCGGGGTAGAGTTTACAATACGAAATGGCGAAACGTCAGTAGTGGCTGACCTTATCAGCCCGCCCTTTTCAACTTTAGCGAACTCATCCAACAACAGTATTCTACGTCTGTCACCGGAACCTGCATTCTCATTAGTCGATTCACCATCTATACACGCACCGTTTAAAATGTTAAGCATGTGCATAGACGTTCTATATTTTTTTCCCACTTGACAAAGCGGGGGGACCATCCATTCTGGCAACCATTCATTTATATAGTCATGCTTCTGGAACAGTGCCTTCTTATTACCGGGCTGATCCACATAGTCTTTAGTACGAGACATCTCAAGTATCTGAATGTCATCCATGAATAACCAGCACCAATGACAAAAATCAATAGCACACCAACTGGCACCCATATCCCTTGACTTGTCTACTAGGATACCCCTTGGCTTTTTCAAACGATCAAGGAGAGCAGCAAACAGATCGTCCTGACACTCCCATGTTATGAAGGGGTGATGAGCAGTTTCTATCTCGATCTCTTCACCAGTTAAAGGATCGATCTCTTTCTGATGGAATGTCCAACAAAAAGCATTGATCCAGAATAGTAAAGATTCAGAACAGGCACTGATCATATCTTGTTGAAGAATAGGATCATTTTCAGCAGCGGTCATAAGTGTAGATCGCCACGCTAAATTTTCATAAGGGTCTTTCGGAACTACCAAACCTGTAATCGGGTCTTTCCAATACTTCTCTTCCGTAGGGAATGGAGTTTTAAGAGTTGGTTTCAGAAGTGTGTCCATCACTGAGGTCTCCTAATAAAGCACCGATTCTTTTCTTGCCCTGCTCTGTTATTTTCTGAGCAGTAGACGGGCGGAGTGTTTCGTCTTCAGTAGCAGTGGCAGCTCGACCTTCCATACGATCATATAATAGTGCTAACATCTTCTGGTCAGGCTGATGCTCTATCTCAACCGGGGGAAGCGACGGATCAGTAACTTTCATCTCAGTAAAGCCGAGTGCTTGCTTCCATATCTGCCGGGCTAGTGCCTCAGCTTTAGTAGCCATTCTATCTTCGCCGTCTTCATCTTTAACGAATTCGGTTTCTTCTTCTGCTATCTGTCTTATAAACCGGGAGAGTAATTTACCAGCTTTCATTCGCTTGCTCATTATTTCCCCCTAGTCTCTCTTCCAAGATTAAAAGCCTCACGGCACGATGCTTCTTTATCAAGCATGACGTACTGTGCTATCACTCTTAGATACGAAAGGTCTTCCTCCATTGTGCGAAATTGATCGTGAGTCTTGCCTTCGTCTGGCTTTAGAATGTGCATCACAGCATTCAGCTCTTCTTTTATTCCTGCTTGAATCATAGGTGAACCTCTTACTTTCCGATAGCGGGTCTTGAACCTTCCGCTGATAATTAATCGGTGCGTTAGGTTCTGTGATTTTTTCGTCACAACTGGTTACATACATTATCACGTATATCGATACATGTATGGTAACTAGAACCCTGAATAACATGTCCATTAGTCTCTCCAGAGGATGTGAACGGTGTCTGCCACAGTTCCAAAGAAACTTAATTTATCAGTGTTACGTATTGGGATTGGCACTATCTCATCCGCAGGCAGCAAGAAACTTGTAGCGTCAGCATCTCCGTCTGCTGTGTTGCCTACATACGTGGCGTTAGAATTAGTGTGCGTGACCAGTGCAGTCCTACACACCTGATTACCACCTACAGCCAAACCTCCACCGTCGAGAGTTACTTGCTCTGTGCCGAAGCTCAGGCTATTCTTGGCTGTAGATTCTGCCAATTCATTAACGATCAATACCTGATTCTCTTCGAGGGCAGGGTTAATCCTTACCCCTTTGTCATTACTAAGATATACGTCACCTTGCATATTATTTCTCCTGTGTCAAACGAAAACTACCCCAGACAGAAATTAATCCGTCCGGGGTGCGGTTGCCTGATACACTTTTAATTAGTATTCCTGTGCGATTCTCATCCAGTCGATAGAACTTACAATCGTGGTAGCACTTGCAGCTACTTGACCGAAGTAAAATCCCATCTCTTCCCCGTCTGGGAAATTAGCGGCACTGATATTAACAGTGTCGGCCAATGCCACACCATCAATATAGAAAGTAACAGTCGTGCCATCACTGTATATACCCAGCTTATGAAAGTTATTGATCGTGATAACACCAGCTGTAGCTGACAGAACAGTATGCCCGCCAGAAACTGTATTATAATGAGTCTGGAACGCATCACCGTCAGCTTCGTCAATCCTAAAACCAACGTAATCAACATCAGCAGTTGCACCGCCAGCTACGGCGATCAATTCACCAGTAGCCATTCGTGCCTCTTCCATGAAACCAGCGAACAAATTGATCTTAGCGTCAGTAACATTATCAACTTTGATTCGGGTTTCCATCCAAAGTTTCTTACCAGCTGCAAACTTAAACATGCCAGCGACTTCAATGTTCTGAGGAAAGGCTATTCTACAGTCTGCATCTTCATCAGTAGTAACTGTAAGATCAACGACTCCACCTGTGTCAGTCGCTTTCGTAGAGATAGCTGTACCTATCAAGGTAAACGCAGCGAACTGACCAACGGTTCCCGTCGCAGCAGCGGCACCGACCGCCACGTTAGCAGCAACAGTTATCCCACTGTGAAGATCATCAAATACGTGACTACCAAGCTGAGGATTCAACGTGTATTCAAGAACAGGACAGTCGTCCCATATCAACGGCGATGGGCCACGACCAGCAGCTGTACCGAAAGCACTCGGCACATCATCCACTACCACAAAATTACAGCTGGTGACAGAACCTTCATTAACGTACAGTGAAGTACTAGTCCCACCATTAGAATTCTTGAATGTACAACCAGTTACGAACCCAGCGGTACCACTAACAGGAACTACTGTACCATAAGCATCCATGACACCCGACTCGTTCTTCAATATCGTCTGCGGTGCAGTGCCCGGATTCGGGTACTTTGTATTCTGCATTTGTGAAAAATTATTAATACTCATACTTCTCTCCTTCTATACTATGTTATAGTTACCCCCAGCAACGCTGCCGGGTTCTTAGTTAAGGCCGAATTATCGGCGATTTTTTCTTTGTCTTAGCACTTTGTAGAGCACCTAATGCTCGCCTAATGAACTGATCTTCGGGCATATCTTTTTTTTCCAGATCGGCGTATATCCGCTTCAGCATCTGTACCGCTAGTCGCTTTGGGTTTCCTTTTGGGGTGTCTGCTGGCATAATTTTTGCTCTCCCTGAATTTGTAAATGTCACGAACGAACTTATCCCACAGCTCCTGAGTCTCCGTCACGCTCTTTGTAGGCATCGGCTTGCTCCTTAGAAGTGTGTGGAGGACAGCTCACCTGTTAGAGTTGTTACTGTCCTCCTATTTTATCAGCGATTTTGCACATAGCTATGCTGTCGCTAGTTGGTGTCCCTGATGTGGTTATTTTAGGACGACCCGCCTGTGTATCGGATGCTAGATAATATCCTCACCTTTACCGGCTTGTTGTCGTCCTGTTAGCAGCTTCGTACCATAACATCTCGCTGCCCTGCCCCAAGCTGATCAGACTCACGGGACTTCAGACTTGCCCATCACGGGCCGTGTTTCATTGCTGGATCGCGTGGATATAATCGGAGGCTACACACGCAATTACTCCGAGCACAAACCCAATCAACATACACAATCTATTCATAGTTACCTCACTGTTGAATTAATCTTATCGTATGACCTTTTGTAAACGTAGGTACCCGAACTTCGAGCACATCTACCCCGTACTGTTCAGCTTTCTTTTCGATCTTCTCGAATATCTCCAGCTGAACTACGTGCATAAAATCAACACAGGTATCAAACGAATATCCATTAAGCACCTGTCGTGAAGTATCACCTGTCAGCTCCTGAAGACATTCATCAAAATCTTCAACGCCATAGATCGCTTTATAAGGATCAGATATAACGTACTCGACCGAGACGTTCATGCACACGGGTATTCGGTCTTTAGTTAGTACGTCTTGGGTCGGAACATCCACAATCTGACGGGTGGTTGTGACACTCTCGACAGTGTGGATCACCGGCCAGATCAATATGCAATGACCGCCCTCCTCCAGCGTTTTTATATATCTGCCGAAGCGTATTAATACTCCACCTTCGTCCGGTAACATCGTAATAAAACGTGGTAGGATTTTCGTTAGCCATTTAAGCACCTCAATTAGTCTAGTCATTCGTTGTCTTCCTTAAATCTACAGCACCCTCGTTCGTGGCTGAAATCGTCACATAGGTGGCATGTTCTTTCTGGCAGTGGACATACCCCATTTACAGTTCCGTGGCCACATGGAGGTTTATCATCATTAAAATGTTTGAGAGAATAGCAAGAGCAGCTCCCTTTAGGCCCGATGTGAAGGAACTTACACGGCTCACTCATGGTTCCCACCTACATTTTCTGCGTCGTATTCTTTACGATTCTCTGGCTCAAGCACCGCGATTATATCAGATTCTTTCATCGCCAGATATGTCTCACCGTCGACAACAATCGGGGCACCTGCGTACTCACCGAATATAACTCGCTGTCCGACTTCGTAGTCACCTAGGTAAACTTGCTGATGAGGCGTATCCTTCGTGCATACGTGAGTAATAAATCCATCGTTCGTCTGCTGCTGTTTCTGTGCAGATTTCGGCAGGACAATTCCGCCCTCGGATTTATCTTCGACTACTTGCTTATGTTGCTGTACGAATATCATATTGTTCTTCGGAAAAATTCTCATTAGTTCACTCCCCTATTTCTTGGTGGTCGTGGTGATTTAAATTTCGTATTCTTAAACGCTTTTCTAAATCTATCCAAGAAGCTCTGCCGATGTTTTCCTTCGGCCGTTACCACTGGATTATAGCTACAAACGTACATCTTCATCATCCCGTTATCGCAGTGGTTCCTTTTCTCTTGTGGTGAAAATTTATTTCTTAATCGCTTTGCAAATAACTCTTCTACATAGTTATCAAATTCTTCATCGACTGGCGTAGTTTTTTCATCTCTCGTCACATTTATTTCATAAGGCTGATCTATCGCTCCGGCAGGATCACCGGGTTCACGTGGTATCTTCCTTGACGATTCCCACATCTCATCGAACATCTCATCGAACATCTCAGTTTTCGTCATAATCAAATTCCTCGCTGCCTATCGTTTCAATCACCGGGTCTGCCAACGTGAAACTTGTCGTCTCGCCGGTGAACCAATTAATTTCCATACCCTTGAAGTAAAATCTATCTCCGTTTTCGGGGATCAGTCCATCTTCAACCCGCTGGCAGAAATCCCGGAATGGCATCTGTTTGTAGTACGGTATCTGAGGCTCGTGATACGGCAGCACATCGCATGATCCAGCTGTCATATATATTACCCTCGCGATTTCACTGCTGTCACTATTCGACAGGTTACAGCTGTGATATATCGTCGCCCGTTCCTTCATCCGCTTTATGTTCAGGTCGTGTAGTATCTGATTCATTAGTCTTTCTCCATCAAGAACTTAATTGACGCGAACAACAGAACTTTATCCTGTGAATTCAAGTGCGGGCACATCAGAGTTACTATACTCGTGAGTGCAAGTTCTACGCGAGCTTCTTTTTCGAGCCTCTTGATCTCTCTAATATACCATCCGCGAGCCGCATTGTAACGCTCACGACTTATCGTACTGCTGCTTTCGTCCAGTTCTGTCAGTTCTTTCTTATACTGAGTCAGTTTATCCATCGTTGTCTCCTTAAATAAATACCTTCGTCTACATATAGCGGGACATATGCGAATCTTGCAGTATTCGGCGGATAATTCCGGGGATTTTCTGAAAATACCTGATTATTACCCGATATAATAGGGCTTATCGGCGGATTTGTACCTGATCGGGTATAATATTCGGGGTGGCGAGGGTATTCCTGCACACTTATCGTATCGTCGCTGGCGTATCACCCGACATAGTAGGGCTATTGCCTCTATAGGGCCACTTTAAAATATAAAAATTATATAACGGTGCGGGTTCCTATCAACGGGTGCGACGGCTCACAACAGAGCAGACCAAGGGTAGTACGGGTGGGGTCCGATAACGATATGATAGTGGTTAACACATCACTATAGTACTATTGCCTAAACATATCTATCGTATCTATAGCACTATTGCCTAAACATATCTATCGTATCTATAGCACTACATCGCCCACGATTGTACAGAATCATCGTTATTGGGCCAATAACAGCGATTCACACCATGTCTGGAACTATTACACTTGTGATACATCTACTTGATCCCAGCACCTGCCATAGCAACCGATTTTGTCCTGAATTTACTGGTAGTTGTAAGTATAGTATTAACAAGGGTTTGCCATAGACTGCCACAGAAACCATAGTAGAAACTGTAAACTTCCCCTACATAGTATAGGTACACTACCAAATAATTGTCTACTCTACAATGTCTACTATCTACTACTATCTTTTACTATGTAACTTTCTTTAAAAACACTATGGTAACTATGGTACAGCTCTATAAATCCTTATAAAACAATAACTTACAGCTACCATAGGAACTGCTTAGTATGCGTTTTGCCATGGAATCTTTAGCTAAGTCAAGCAAATACAAAGAATTACACGAACAGCCACAAACTTATATCGTAGGTTGTAATGTAGTGTAATTAAATCTATTTAAGGAGGCAAAGCAATGAAGTGTAGTTACAATGAAACCGTAGAATGTACATGGGTACCCGATCATGCTGAAAACTGCGTAGGTGGTGCATGTAGAGATTATCATCATCCCCCCCGTAGTTTTGCAAGTCACGCGACAAAACGCATGGATCAGTACAAGGATCGGGAGTACTGTTCAGTAAAATACTGCGATTCTGGAATATGTATCGGGAATAAATGTGCTCATTACATCGGCGATAGTAAATACCACGACCGATAAGAGTATTTTCGTAAAATCCAAAGATTTATTAAACTTACACCACGAATTGACCGTATAGTTTATTGAACACTGCTATTTGAAATGTTAAGAACAAAAACTAAATTACATGGGGGATTTATTATGTTTAAGGCGAAAACAGACGGCGACAAAAATGTATTTAAGGTCAAAGAGGTTGACGAAACACCCGAAGGATTCACAGAGACAAACGAGTATTTCATCGATAGTAGTGGATTTGGTGGCGACGATGAACCTGCATTAACACCCGATCAATTCCTTAAGAAGGTCAAAGCTGGGAAGTACTACGCGATAACCGGGCAAGGCCAATTTCAGGTGTTTGTCGGGGAGTATGAGAAAATAACTTAGCTTTTTTCTTTAATCCAGCGGTATCAGTGATATTGAAAGTAATTTAATTAAGGGGATATGATATGATAGTAATAACAGACGAAATGACCGTTGAAGCCCGCAAACGCTGGCCTGACTGTATCACGTTTGATATTGTCGAATGCTTGGATTGCGGTTTTAAAGGACTGATTGAGCTTGGGGGTGAAAATTGTCCCGATTGCAACGAAGACCACTTGCAATGGGAGGATGAGAATAATCAAGAGTTTACTATTTAACTAAAGGGGCAACCATGAATTATAGAGACGAAGAAACTCTGATAGTTGCTGTCGTGATTGTACTAGAGCTTGTGAGCTTTGGTGTTTGGTTTTATTTTCTGTAGCAAATCAGCGGTATTAGTGATATGTAAAGGTAATGTTATTTTAGGGGAAATATCATGATTAAATTTTTGATAGTTATACTGCTGGCATTTTGGCTTGCATTATTTATTGCGATGAAATTATCGGGAGGTATGGAATAATGTTATTTATAATTGTACTGCTGGTAATAGCAATCGTTGGTTTGAATCGATTTTTGAAATATGATTATTAGGGGGACTGGAAAATGATGACCACCGCTGAAAAAATCGTCGTAAATCTTAATGTTTATGGTTTGATCACGGAATTGTTGGGATCGGACAGTGCTGGTTTGGCGTTCTTAGAGATATTCGAGTACGTAAAACGTCATACTCCCAACGAATTGACAGATCAAGAATTATCGAAAATGATCGACGGTTATGAGCTTGGGGATTTTGTTAAAAAGGATGACGATGACTTGAAGTAAGCAATAGATGCCACTGAAGGATCGGCGGTATCTGTTATTTACTTTAACTGGAGGATAAAAATTATGAGTAGGAAAAAAGATCGTGAAGACGAAATACTCGATGAAATACTGGCAAAGATCGAAAAAGAACGAAGGTATGACTCGGTTCGTTCGGATCACAATGCGTGGTGGTTACGTTGTTTAGGTGAATTGGGTAATGAGGGTAAAATCACAAGAGACGAAGTGTTTGCAATCGTCGATGATACTAATAAAAGAGAAGGGAGGATAGGTTGATGACTGGTTTTGATTACATAAGTAATCTGGAAAAAATTGAACACGGCGTACTGGAAAAAACCGACGACGGGTATAAAACGTATTGCGGTAAAACGATAAAAGAAAAAGACTGCAAAAATGTTTATATACCTTTTGTCAATCCTGCTGGTATAAATTGCAAGACCTGTCAAAAGACGGAAGTATTTAAAAAGAAGTCAGGATCATATAGTGCTCACGATTGGTCCGATAAGAATAAGTGGATGAATTGCATGGTGGTACTGGCAAAAAAGTTTATACCCGCACCTAAAAAGGGTGTATACTATATCGACGGGAAAATTGTTACAATAAAATAGGGAGGATTGGATAATATGTATAAATTTGAGATATTGACGGAGGATAAAAACCGCGATAAAATTATCGCCGAAGTATCGAAATTTTTCGACGGTTTTTCGATCACGGAGCAAATCGGGTACTGGAAGGGTGAACAGGAAAAATCCCTGAATATTATGATCGTCGGGCGTTATAGCGATTCCCGAAAAATTGATCGGATCGCCAGTGCTATTCAGAATTTTAATGATCAGGAATCGGTGATGACACTGGTTTCAGAGATACATGAATCGTAGGATCGGGATCGGTGGGTTCGATTCCTGCCGATTCCAGTGAACAAAAATTGGGACGGATCGTATATATAATTGAAGGGGAAATAAAATGAAAAAGAAAAGTCAAACGCAAGGATACATAGATGTTATCCGGGGTAAAAAGAGTCGCAAGAAAACACACTACAGAATACCCGAAGACAAGGGCATAACATTATGCGGACGTTTCGGGGCCGAAAATACTACGGTTGTTGAAGCGTTTACAACGTGTAAAGATTGTAAAAAGTATTTGGAGAAGTGGCACAAAGAAAATGTATAAACAAGCGATTTGCTGGTCGTATACAAGGGATCGAGCCGGGTATAAAGAAAAAAGTTTTATGAATTTTGCAGAAAGTGAGGAGAAAATCATGAAAAGTATATCGCAGATAAAAGAGGAACTGGCTAAAATTAAGGCCGATAAAAGGCTGGGCTACCCTCCTGCCACCGTTGATATTATCGCTCCTCTCGCCCTGATTCAGTTGGGCTTGGAGAGCCGGATCGATGCCTTGAGGTGGGTACTGTCTAAAGAGGATGGGAAAAAGGGCAAGAAAAAATGAACAAAATTAAAACCTGAACGTAGTATAAATTGAAGGAGGTAAAAATGAAAAAGATTAAAGTACCAAAACGAATGACGTTGAAACAAGCGAGGGATTTTTGCCAGAGTCAATGGCGATACGTCATAAAACGGGTCAGAGCCGGGGACAGAAGGAATGTATCCGAATTGAAGCACCAGTGGATACTGGATCACGGCTTAGAACGTGGTGAAGTGGATTGTGACTGTTTCTACTGTGAGTACGCAGATCAGAAAAGCCCCGGTGTCCGTGACTGTAAGTATTGCCCCGGCAGAAAAATTGATCCTGAATTCGATTGCCGGAATGTAGAGTACCGCTACATTTATGAGCCTGAAAAATTTTACAAGAAACTTCTAGAATTAAAAAGGATCGAGGTAAAAAATGCCAAAAGAAAAGCTGACAAATGAATACATCGCCAAAGTGGTGAGTAGTTTTGTTCATCACGCCGGGCCAAGTATGTTCTTGATGCGTGAAGTGACCGAGGATGAAGACAGGTTTTTCAGATCGGAATATGCTGATCATGATCCTGCGGAGGGTAACATGATCTGGGCCTTGAAACATGCGAACGGCCATACGATTATATTCGGCCACAAGGGACGGCAGATGATCCGCAACCCTGAGAATTTTAATCAGGCGGAATATTACGAGCACCTTCAGGACGAAAGTTAGCACTACCCGGCTGTCTACCGTTATCCCCAGCCGGGACTTACTAACTTTTTAATTGGAGGTGAATCGATGACCAGAGAAATACTACTATTCGGGGCACTATTGTTTGGGGTAGGAATGATCGTGATCTCGGTTATTATGGACAGATGGGAGGATCGAAACGATGACTAAGAAACAATATAAAGAACTAGCAGGAATGCTTGAGAACAAAGCGAGTCAATGGCTAGCAGTCGACATAACTGATTTTCTGGAAGAGAATTTTGGCAGCTTCGACCGCGAAAAGTTTATGATCGCTTGCGGATTTGGTAGAGCGTATAGTCACGATGAACTCTTGACCGCGTATTTTAGCGAGATCGATGACTATGTGAATCAGTCAGTTAAAATCGTCACTCATTGAGGATAAGAATAATGACTAAAACCGAAGCATGGCAGGATTTATATCATGGTGAAAATATTATTCTGAAGGTGAAGTACGCATGTATATCGAACGTGACAGAATTTTTGTTCAAGCCGGGTAATCATGACGAACAACAATTTTATAATAAGGTCAATATGTTTATCGCTGGTGCCGAATCTTGGGAATTGGCCGAGGAACTGAAGGCACCTAAGATCGAGATCAGGGACCGGCACACCGGGGAGGATTTAAATTGAAGTATTTCATCGATGAACACGGTAAGATTACGGACGTAGGAACAGATCATGTTATCTACGCTAAGCGGGTAATGAAATCCTCGCTGAAGCTGAAGTTAAATAAGATGGTAAGGGTGCAGATTTATAATCGGTTCTTCAGCTTTGAAACTACTCAGGAAAAACTTACCGATTCTCAACGAAGTGCTCTGAGAAAATTGTACAAGAATCATAGTTGTGTCGGGTACACTGGCCGGGTAAGATCACTTGGTTATTGCTCACCTGACGATGAATGTGTTAAGACTATTAGCTTTGGAAAATTTGGAGTATAAAATTATGGAGCTACATACATTTGAGTACAGTTACGGGTTGACGAAGGAGTACGCCGAACGATCTGACCGTGAAGCGTTGTTGTGGTCTGTACTGAAGTGGTTGAATTTATCGACCGTCGACGAAAACAGACTCCGCGTAGAATGGCACACGATTTGTGGGTTGTGCTGGAGACACGCCGGATACATATCATTATATAGTTGTGTAGAATGTCCACTGACCTTGACCGGGAACAGGTGCCTACTTTCTTCCGCCCCATGGCCCAAGGCTCAGGATGCTTTTACTGCGTGGGATCACAGCCAGAGCAGTGAGAAAGAATTCAAAGCATTCCGCAAAGAAGCCCGATCATTTACTATGATCCTTGCCCGGATATATAATGATACGTATCCCGACAAGAAAATCAGGATCGATTTCGGCGGGATGAAAATTACAGGAGAAAGACTGTGAAAAATATGAGCTTAGCAGAAGCAGAGGAAGAAGCGAAGAAGTTGGCGTATAAGTTGACGTGCTGTACTGGTCTGAGGAATGCTGCCCTGATCGCTAAGCTGACGACCAAGAGGCTCAAGAAAGATTTGGAGAAACAGAAAACTTCAAAATAATTAGAAATTAATTCGCCGGATACTGCAAGATTTGCATAAGTGGCCCGGTCTTATAGAGTAGGAGTTATATTTATGCCAGAATTAAAGAGGAACATTACACTGTTTGAAGAGCAGGTATTGAGGTGCTGTCATCACCAGTTCAAAGCGATGTCTCAAGCTGAGGCAGCTGAGGAACTGGGAGTCAGCGAAGCTACGATCAGCCGGACGATTCAGGGCATGGTCAATAGATCGAAGCACTGTAAGCCGATTAAAATAATGTTTCCAATTTTGACTAAGCAGCAGTATGCGGTTTATCAATGCGTGGTCGAGCGTGGAATGACTAATGATCAGGCAGCAGAGGAGCTAAATATCCCCTCGACCAGCATAGGCTGTACACTCTCTGCAATCAGGAAAAAAGGAATGAACGTACCAAAGCGTCATCATGTCGATACGTACTACGATGACAGTATGGCTGATCAGATAAAATTTAAAATGTGAGGATGACATGAGCGAATTAAAAGACAGTGGAAAGCGACAGGATTTTGAATCGGGCTGTGTACGTGATACCGCTGAGAATAAATCAAGGCCCGATTTGATCTCGCCGTATTTTAACATGCGGGTAGGTGATCATCTTGATAAAGGTGCTCGCAAGTACACTGAGAGAAACTGGGAAAAAGGTATGCCGATCAGCCGATGCATCGCATCGTTGGAACGTCACCTAAACCAGTACAAGCAGGGCTTGACTGATGAGGATCATCTTGCAGCAATAGGCTGTAATATAATGTTCATCATCCACTACGAAGAATTGATCAGTCGTGGTGTGTTACCCGCTGAATTAAATGATATGCCATTCTATGAACTTGGAGAAAAAGATGAAGATACTATTAACGTATGTCTTGCTGGTCCTTTTAGTGCTGGGCCTGTCATCATGTGCCAGTGTGAAACATGCGTTGGGATCAGGCGAGTCGAGGCAGATCGTGACGTATAGGAGGTTGGGGAATCAGCAGATAAACAGGCTGGAAATTCGCAAGCCTGATGGCACAGTTATTATCATGGAAGGTCAACAGGCGATTAATGATGAATTCGTTGAAAAGCTGGCCGATGGTATAGCCAGAGGAATTATCAAGGGCGTAAGGTTATCGCGATGACGCAGTGCCCAGAATGTCATGGATTATTCCATGAAGAATCGTTACATGCAAGTAAACTAATGCCAGCAAAAAAGGTGTGCCCCTTATGTTTTATCAAAACTGATCCGGCCCATCACCATATTAAAATGAAACGGAGGGATCATGCTGAGAGCATACCTAAGTCACCCTATTCGCGGCCCGCTAAAAGATAAGGCAACACGTCAGGATATGCAATGCAACTGTGAATATGCAATTGAGATGGCTGAGCTGATCAGAACCTTTGTACCTACAGTGCTGAAACTTTACGTGCCGGGAGAGCACGAAGCATTTGTGAATCGTGCATGGACAGGGCACTACCTGACTGTCAAGCAGATACTTGAAATCGATTGTAATATCATCGAAGAGTACAGCGACGTTTTACTGGTCTTCGCACCCTATGGCCCCCCGGTTGAAGGATGCAGTATCGAGATGGAATTTGCTGAGCTGCATAAAATTCCAGCAATAATTTTTGAAACCTTCGGTGAACTGGTTGAAAAGCTAGAGCCGTTGTTAAAAGAGAAGGGGCTGATGTAATGAGTAAGGTACTAATAATTGGGGACTTACATTGCCCCTGTGACAGAAAGTATTACTTAGATTTTTGCAAAGAAATTCACAAGAAATACAAATGTAATGAAACTGTTTTCATCGGTGATGTCATTGACAACCACGCGATCAGCTTTCATGCGAAGCACCCTGAGATGCCGGGGCCTAAAGACGAATACGACCTCGCTCTGAAACACGTCAAGCGTTGGTATAAGGCTTTCCCTAATGCTAAGGTTGCAGTGGGAAATCACTGTGAGCGTATGTTGCGATTGGCCGAGTCAGTTAACATCCCTTCAAAGTTCTTGCGGAACTATGCAGAGATATGGGAGACTCCAAAATGGGACTGGGCCTACGAGCACACTATAGATGACGTGCTGTACATGCATGGCACTGGTACTGGAGGTGGTCAGCACCCGGCTTATAACACGATGAGAAAGATGTCTCTGTCAGTAGTCATGGGACACTTCCATTCGGCAGCTGGGATCAAGTGGTTAGTTAATCCTAACACAAGGATGTTCGGTCTTGACATTGGCACAGGGATAGATGATTCTGCTCTGGCCTTTGCGTATGGTAAGCACCAGAAGATCAGGTCAGTAGTGAGCTGTGGCGTGGTGATAGATGGTAATCCGTACCTTGAGTTGATGCCCATTGGGAAAGGGGAGAAGTATTATGACAGAGAAAAGCATTGAGAAAAAATGTGACAAATGTAATGTGGTTTATCCAGCTACATTGGAATACTTCTACAAAGACAAGGGTGGACTCCGGGGCAAATGTAAAGTTTGCGTGAGAGAAGAGGCGAAGGTTCGTGCGAAGAGTGGCTACGTCTGTCCGGGTAGGAAAGAGTCCCTGAAAAAGTATAACAACTCAGAGAAGGGCACGAAGACTCAGCGTAAATATCGTCGGACTGAAAAAGGTAAGGGTCTTAGCAGACGGGCGAAGTTGGGATACTACTACAACCTGACTAATGACGATTACAATTTCATGTTCCAGCGTCAAGAAGGCTGCTGCAAAATTTGCAACACCCATCAGTCACAGTTGAAGAGACGACTGGACATAGACCATGATCATGTGACTAGCAAAGTCCGTGGGTTACTGTGCAGCCCGTGTAATAGACAGCTGGGTTCCTATGAGCATGGTAAGAAGTTCAATCCTCTTTTCACAGAGAGATTTGTGAGGTATCTCAGTGAGTAATGGACAGGCAGGAAAAGGTGACACGTTTAGAAAAGTAGACGGTGCTAAGTACCGTGAAAATTATGACAGAATTTTTGGGAGAAAAGATATGGCAGCAACGAATAACAATACTGGTGAAGGTCAAGTCTTTGGTGACATTGATAAGCACCAAATGATACAAGGAATTTGCAACAGGCTACGAAGGGTACTTGAAACATTGCAGAAGGTACTCGCTGATGACCACGCTTTCGTTCGAGCAGCTCAGGGATTTATTCCCCATCTGAAACGAACCGACAAAGATCGTGGAAGTCTGCCGTTGTACTCGCAGACGTACAACTCGAAGAAGACGAACAGGAACCATTGCGTTCTGTGCGTGATCAGTAGAGTTGTTCAGGATTACTGGGACTTGGCCGACGATACGATCACGCCCGATAAAGAACAATTGCTTCTGGTTAAACTTGGTCTGCTGGAAACATTCGCAGCTAAAGGCTTTGACAACTATCGAGTGACTGGTAATCTTGAAGGCGGATTTTACCTCGATACTATTGATAACATCGAAGCAGCACTCGCGGATAAAGATAACGCAGCTGAGATCGATGCTAACGAACAGGCAGAGTTCGAGGCCAAGGGAGAAATTAACCCGGACCCTACAGAAGGTTCCCCGGTTTCCGAGGAATCAAACTCTACCGATGCTGAGGGAGAAACTGATGAAGACAAGAATGTTGATGTCAGTTCTGAGCAGCCTGAAGACAAGAATGTTGATGTCAGTTCTGAGCAGCTGTCTACTGAGCTGGCTGATTCGTGTGCCGGTGATTGTAATACCTGTGAATCTCACGCTTGTGACACTGACGAAGCTAAAGGCATACCTGAAGTCCCTGAAGAGGAATTGGATGAGCAAGCTGCTGTCGCTCATGAAACGGGCCAGGATCAGGTAGAAGTGATCGACGCTATTGATCTCGACGATGATGATCTCGATCAGGAAGTAGCCAAGGCTGAAGAGACTGAAGCCGAACGTCAACAGGGTCAGGACGACGACAACGTGCAGTACCCGGATCAAGGGCCACTGATGGACGACGGAAAATAACACGGGGTGAACCATGACTTATCACGATAAACTTAAAGCAGCTGGATTTCCGACTGATGTATTGGTCATTGACTTCGAGAATTATTTCGACGCTGACTACACGCTGACGAAGCTACAGACGATTGAGTACATCACCGATCCACGCTTTGAGTTTACCGGGATAGGTTGGAAGTGGGCAACAGATGAAGAAGGTTTCTCCCACGATGTCGAAGCAACTATACGTGGGATGCAAGATATTCATGGCGAAAATTTTGAAGACGTAACAGTAGTAATTGTTAACGCTCGATACGACGCTACCATTCTTCAAGAAAAATTTAACATCGTTCCTCCTTTTATCGTCGATGTGCTTGACTTAGCGAGACATTATGATTCTCGTATGAGTCATGCTTTAAAAGACCTGGCCAAGATGTTCAAGCTCGAAGACAAGGGTGAAACATCAGATTTCAAGGGGCTACACCTGCTTGAGATGAATGAGATACAACGCTATAACTTAGCGGAGTATTGTAAAACTGACATCAGGATTACGGCCAAGCTACTCCCGATCCTGATGGAGCTATTGACTTGGGCTGAGATAGAGCTGCCTATAGCAAGGCATACGCTGGGCCTCTACCTCACTCCCCAATTAAACTTTGATTTTGAATTGAGTACTAAGATATTCGATCAGATGAATGATCTGCTCAATGAAATTATAGAACCAACTGGCTGTAGTAAAAAACTACTGGGCAGTAAGAATAATTTTGTAATGGTGCTGGGAAACTATCTGCCCGAAGGTGAGGTAGTACCATACAAAGCAGGTAAGAATCAAATGATCCCGGCGTTGTCGAAAGATGACGAGCAATTCCAGCTGCTACTTGCTCATTCAGATGAGAGAGTACGACAGATGTGTGAGGCACGTATGGCGGTGAAGTCATGGCCTCTACATATTAACCGTGTGAAACGGATGCGATCACAGGCACTTGCTTCGTATGGGGCACTGCGAGTACCGCTAAATTATTATGGCTGTCACACTGGCCGTCCCAGTGGAGGTGAAAAGATTAACCTCCTGAATCTGGGGGGCAAGGGTCGTAAGGGTATGGGTACCCATAAGCTGATCGCGATGGTAAGAAAATTATTAATAGCACCAGCTGGTAAGACATTGGTCATCAATGACTCTGCACAAATAGAAGCGAGACTTCTTGCTTGGCTTGCAGGTCAGGATGATCTTGTTGCTGGCTTTGCTAATAACGAAGATATTTACAGCACCTTTGCATCGCAACTTTTTGGAGTAGAAGTACGGAAACCCACGGATGCGGAACGTGCGAATCCTGATCTTAAAGATTGGGTGCATGATATGGATATGATGCGTGGCTTTGGTAAAGACGCTATACTAGGAGCAGGTTACGGGATGGGTGTTCAAAGATTCTATGACAACTGCCGATCTAATCCCGATCTCAGACCGCTGTTCGATGATGGTACTTACAACCGTGGATTTATTGAGCGTCTGATCAAGACCTATCGCAAGATGTACTACAGAATTCCTGCGTTCTGGAAGGAAGTGGAAGCATTGTTCAAATTTGTAATCAGATTTCCAAATGAGACAGCTACTTATGATCTTAATGGTCAGCCGAAGCTAAAATTTTGGAACGATAACGGGACAGTTTGCTTGCAGCTTCCTTCAGGCCGGGTATTGTATTACCGCCATGCAGCTATTAGTCGTGACGGTAATATCAGGTGGCAATGGGGTCATCTATGGGGTGGTAGTATCACAGAGAATATTATTCAAAGTATCGGAGCTGATCTGCTGAGGCTGTGGATATTAGACTGTGAAGAATTGAACATCCCAGTAGTGACACATTGCTACGATGAAATTGTAGGACTGGTCGATGAGAAGTATGCTGAGATGAAGCTGGCTCTCATGGACAGCATAATGTGTGATGTACCTGACTGGGCCGAGGGTTGTCCATTAGCAAGCGAAGGTAAGATTTCTACCTTCTATACAAAATGAGGGCAAGATGAAAATATGTTCCAAATGTAAAGAGTCTAAAGAAGCGACGCCGGAGAATTTTTAACCAAGGCCGATCATAAATTGGCCCATACAAAGTAGGAGGCAGTATGAATAATCCCTTGGGCTTAAGAGTGGTAGATTTAGACGCTGAGAGAAAAGCC
>CAZRLL010000004.1:27308-56870 GCA_964600735.1 uncultured archaeon | reverse complement strand
CTCAATTGTATCGATACCAGCTTTTACTGCCCGGTAAATACCCTGATCACCATGGGCATGAGAAGCTACATGTATCCCTAACCTATGTGCTTCTTTTACCATGGCATCCAATTCATCATCATTCCAGAGCGAACGCTCGACCTGGGATTCTTGTCCATGAAGTACACCACCAGTGGTTGCAGTTTTTATGAAATCAGAACCCATTCTCTTCCTGTCACGGACAGCATGTGTCATCCCATCTCTTCCACTTATGACTTCATATTTTTTATATGATGTATAGAGATCATCTGGTCCAACAAATTCCTGGTTCCCCCACTGACCGATAGACCATTGAGCTACCAGCAACCTTGGTCCTGAAAACATATTATTTTGGATGGCACGTCTTAATGATGCACCCCACCTATCACCCATTGCCCCACAATCCCTAATAGTAGTAAAACCAGCCTTTAGATGTTTTTGTGCATTTTCCAAAGCGATATAGGCAAACATCTGGGATGATGTGCGCATAAATTCCTTCTCCATATGTGGTGTAGGTCTAAGCCTTAGATGAACGTGGCAATCAATCATCCCCGGCAGTAAAAACTTGTTTTCTAAATCGACAATTTTATCCTCGTTGATTTTCTCGAATTGATCATTATTACCAATCCAATCAATCAGTTGATTCTTTATGACAACTGTTTTTCCTTCATTTATTTTTGAATTAATCGAATCAAATACTTTCCCATTTCGGAGTACTAGTCTTCTCATATTTGATGATTTTATCGATAATTAATAAAAATTCTTAGCATTCACTGGTAATGTCAAAGGTTTATTCCATACATTTACCCATTATTTACGACTTTTTATTTAACAGAACAATAATCACTGGTAAATACAATCTCACCATTTTATTCAATTTTTTATCCACGTCTTCGTTTAAAGGATTGTTAATTACGAGGGTGATGAATTCAATCACTTCGGGGTCCTCATCATATAACATTTCTTCAAGTTCATTCTTTTCGTGTTTGGGAAGAAGTAGATCAAGAGCATCCATAAATTGCGACTCACTCCAATTAATACCTAGTTTATCACCAGCCTGCTCAATGTTCTTCACCAGCTCCGGAGTTATTGGGTCATCAATTGTCCAGGTTATCTCTCCAATTTTGCCTGGATTAATTACTGCCTTCAATATACAAACAATTTTTTAATTTTCAAAGTGGCTATAAGCTTAAAGTTTGAGTCTGATATTAATTGACACCAGTAACGAGAAAAAATAATATTAGTGTTTGTATGATTAATTGCATTATTTAGTTTACCTTCGGTCTCTTCGAAAAGATTGACAAAATAAAATGGGGGGAGGGAGGCCTCCGAACTAAAAAATTGTCCGAAGGCATATTCTACTACGTATTGGTGATATAAAAATTATTTGAAAAGGATAATTCATCTCAGTGTTATTTATTAAATAATATAAATTATATAGGAATTATCAAAATTTGTTTAATAATTTATGTAAATTGAGTAAGAAATCTGAATTAAAAATGGGATAAATGTAAATTAATCAGAATTTTAGAATTTTTTTTATATTTGAAACTTGATTGGGGAGAAATTCTAAGAGGAATCATGGAAATTAGTGGTAAATAAAATTATGTTAATATAATCAATAGAGGAGGGATATTTTATTCCTGAAAAATTTGTAATTTAAAAATTGTTAAAAAAATTCAGGACTTATGCAATCAATGTAATTTTTTTTAAAAATAGAATAGATTCTTCAATCCTTAAAGAAATGTCAAACAGGATTATTTTTCGCTTTATCTCAATTATAGCTAATGGATCTCCTTGGCTTTGCTGTTGATGATCAAAAAATAAAATTCGATCACCTTAATATTGATGAGCATTTTTTGATTTCCTGAGATCTATTCGCTCTTAACCTTAATTGTTTCAAGATATTTCGCAGACTGTGTTTCGAAGTATAAATTATACATCTCCTGATACGGACCGTCCTGCTTCATAAGATCTTCATGTGTACCCGTCTGTTTCACCATCCCTGCCTCTAAAACAACAATTAAATCAGATTTGAGAATAGTGGTCAATCTATGAGCAATAACGATTGATGTTCTTCCAGATAATAGAAGATCTGTTGAGTCCTGAATTCTCGATTCGGTGTATAAATCAACAGCAGATGTGGCTTCATCAAGCACAATCATTTTTGGCTTACTTAATAATGCACGGGCAAACGATATCATTTGTCTTTGTCCTGATGACAAATTTCGCCCTCCCTCGATAACTTCGGTATTTAATCTATCTGGTAATTCTTCTATAAAGTCTCTAGCCTGAACTGCATCAAGGGCATCCCATATTTCCTCATCTGTTGCTTGAGGGTTAGCAATTTGTAAATTACTTCTAATTGTTCCCTTGAAAAGTAATACCCGTTGAGAAACTAATGATATGTTTTTTCGCAAGGAATATAAGTCGAAATCTTTGATATCAATACCATCAATTTTAATGGAGCCTGAATTCAAATCATAGAATTTTAATATCAGCGAGGCTATAGTTGTTTTACCAGCCCCCGTATGCCCCACCAGAGCAATTCTAGACCCTTTTTCTGCTTTGAACGATATTTTTTGTAGTACATTGATATCTTTAACGTATGAAAAGGTAACATTATCAAATTCAATTTTTCCAGCCATATTTTTCGCAGATTTATCTCCCAAATTATCTTCTGTGTTCAAATTTTCAGTTATTGCCAATATTCGCTCTAAATTAACAAATAATGATTGAAATCTGTTGTAATTCCTTGATAATGACCGGATCGGTTGGTAGTAGTAATCAATGAGGAAGATAAATAAGTAAAATGTGGCAACTGATAAACCCCTGGTCTGTACCTGCCAACTTCCCACCGCAAGCAACACAATAAGCATTATATTTCTTAGAAAATCACCTGTTGGCCTATTGATGAAGATGGCAAAACCACGCCTTATAGAGGCTTGGTAGGTGGCTTCGTTCAATTCAATAAATCTTTTATTGTTTTCATCTTCCCGATTGTAAGCCTTGGAAATTGCGATACTACGCATGTTCTCTGCAAATGCCTGATTAACCTTCCCAAAGTTTGCTCTCCATCGTTTTTCTACTCGTCTCTGGTAATTTCTTACAGATACTGTTATTATAAAAAAAATCGGCATTAGGAGGATACTTGTTAATGTAAGTACAGGTGAAAAGTAAAATAATATGACAATGATGGCTAATAGTCTGAACAATGAGGTGAGTACTTCTGCAAATGCATTCCCGGTTTCATATAATTCCTTCAAATCGTTGGTTACTATACTTACAAGATCTCCTGACTCATTTTCATCAAAAAATTCAATTTTATTTTTAATCAAGGATTGATAGGTCTCAAATCTCAATTCTCTTATAACTTTGGCATTTAGATGAGTAGTAATTATAAATTGAGTTGCTTCGGCAAACCATGAAAGTACAGTTAGAATCATGTAGATTAATAACGCAGAATATAAGGATTTTGTTAGGATTTCTTTTTCAGAATCGTTGACATCTTCCAGAAGATTAAGAGCATTTCTGAAAAATACCGGTGCAAATATTGCCAAAGAAGTATTGAGAAGTAACATTACACCTACGAGTGCTAGGTTCCTTTGTTCTTTTTTGACGTGTTGCCATAAAAATCCCAACAATTGCATATCAGAATACTTAGTACTCATTTAATCAATCTCCAACAACCAATGGTGGTAATTCATAGTGTCTTTCGAATAATTGCCTGTAGTTAACATTGGAGCAGATTAGCTCTTCATGAGTTCCAATCCCCACTATTTCCCCTTTCTTCAGGATGATTACTAAATCTGCTTTTGCTATTATAGCTAATCTGTGGGTGGTTATGATAGTAGTTCGCGTTTTCAAAATTTCAGTAATAGCACTCTGAATTTTTGTTTCGGTTTGAGCATCAAGTGCTGATGCACCATCGTCCATCAGCAATATTGCTGGATCAACCAGTAAGGCGCGAGCTATTGCAATACGTTGGGCTTGTCCCCCGGATAATTTTATACCTCCTTCTCCTACAAGATTATGGTATTTATTGGGAAATGAAATGATAAAATCGTGTGCTTCAGCTAGTTTAGCGACCTCTATCACTTCATCCTCAGATGCATCAGGTTTACCAAAGCGAATATTCTCAAGTATTGAGTCATTAAAAAGAAAAATATCCTGTTCTACAGTTGCTAATCTTTTTCTTAAAGACGTGTTGGTGTAACTATTCAGTGGTATGTTCCCAATTAATATTTCTCCCTTTGTTGGGATGTATAATCTCTGTATTAACTTGGTGAGTGTAGATTTTCCAGAACCGGGTGATCCAACAATCGCAATAGTTTGTTTCTCATCCACTTTAAATGAGATGTTCTTTAGGATCTGTGGTAAATCAGGATTATATCGAAAGGATACGTTGATAAACTCAATAAATGTGGATTTTCCTGTAAATTCGAGAGTACCCTCTTCTACAGGACTATCATCAGCGTCTGTAATCAGTCCATACACTCTTTGTGTGGCAGCTATAGCTGAAATAATCATTCTGGAAACCCATGAAAACTCACTGCTTATAACACGTAAAAATGAAATTATTCCAGCGACAAGTATAACATCTCTGAAGGAAATATATCCATTAAATGCAAAATAAATACTTAGAGATATTATACCAATTGAATAAAAAGTAGCAATCAAGGCAGGATAAAACCATGAACCCTTCTCACCCTCCTTTATTCTGCTTTGGATATGTTTATCGATAGTACTTCCCATGAGTTCATTAGTCCACGGTACTGCAACAAATCCTTTTATTTCTCTGATTCCAGAAATGGTATTCATTGAATTCTCGGAGAGCAGGGCAAAATTCACCAGCACATCAGTAGACAACTTAAGCATACCCTGACCAAATCGGTATACCGAAATAATGTAAATCAGAAATGAGATTATTGTAAATAATGCTAGAATTGGATTTATCTGCAGTGTTAGGAATAAGGCTATCACCCAGGTTGTTAAGAGAGATAAGGAACGTACTATACCAGGTGATAAGGCATTATTGATTATTCGTGTATCTCCCGTCGCCCTACTCATGATCTGCCCTATGTCTTGCTTATCATGGTATGCCAAACTTTTATACTGTAAAGATTCATATAACTCATATGTCATATCGGTAGTAATACGGTGGGCAAGGATTTCATTGACAAAATTAATTGTGAAAAAAATCGTTGCTTGAAAGATGGCAAAAAAGAAAAGAAATATTAGATCGCTTCTTATATCAACAAATCCTCCCCCATTAATTACTACAACAATTATATCAGCAGTGATTGATATGGGATACAAGAAGAGAAATGTCTCCACAACAGACATGATAATTACATAAAAAAATTTTGTTGGATGTCTCAGATGTAACTTAATAATCCAATAAAATGGTTCCACAAGTGAGATTAAATGATATCATTAGATAAGGATTGGTGTAGATAATTCCAATATGATTAAAATATTGCAACGAAATTTCAGGTGCTATTAACTATCTAAATTTTTAATTTGCTTAATATATGTGATACCGAAATACAATTTTCAGGATCTATTGTTCAGATAATGGTTTGCCTGCATCAAAACCGAGAATTTTAAGGGTCATCGGTAAAAATTCAAATTCTTTGATTACAGCCATATCTGGAATGCTTATTTGGTAATTAATTGGTTCGTCTAAAATATACTCATGTTTCATATAATAGCTCATTACTTCATCATTTGCTGTAGAAAAATCTTCGTATGACGTATGTGCAGATATTAAAAAGCCATCTAGATTTTTCGTGATGTAAAAGTGGGGAGATATTAGTTTTCTAATTAGATCTGCAGCCTCCGTGCGGTCTTCAATGGTAATTCGGGGATTGAATTTTCTGTATGAAAAATTAAGGATTTTTAGACCCAGCTTTGTTAGATTAGGTACAACTCTCGGAAAGCATATAACTTTAGCTAAAAATTTTCTCTTGGCATTGGCCACTGTGTTTCTAGATACTCCAATATTCTCTGCAATTAATGTATCTGATTCCTCTGGAAATTCCACTAACCCAACCAGTACTTTTCTTTCTGCTCTAGTCAACTTAACTTGGGTTGTCTTACCGTACGGAATAGATATTCTTGATTCAAAGCTTTCAGAAGCAAAACCAAATAACCTTGCAATTAATGACTCATAATCCATAAAACTGTGAACACGTGTTAATTCAAAAGGATAAGCCACTGTTTCCATTCCTTTTTTGCTCAGGAATTTATTTTCCGAGTATAATTGGAAAAATCGCTCCTGGTTTTTAGAGTACTCGGTGTAGTTTTGAGTCACTGATAGATTGAACGCTTTATTAGATTCAGAAACTACATGAAAGTCCTCTACAAAAGACTCCAATAGGTCTCTAGCAATTCTCATCCTTTCCTCAAATGTGGTGAAACGATTGAGTTGTCCGTGCATTCCAATCAACATTTCGAAGCCGATTTTTGGGAAATTTGGAATATAATATCGCTTATAATAGTTATGATCTTTCAACCTAGTCTTAATAGAGCTAAATGTTGATTTCTTCATGCCTATCTGACTATGTATTGCCTGATCTGTCAAATTTGGCCATTTTACAAGCGAATGTAATACCCTCGCCTCATTCTGTGATAAATCGGTATCAATATCAGACTTTGATTGAGCCCTACCGTATGTTTGCACGAGTTTAAGTATATTATTAGAGTACTAAAAGTTTTGCAATATGAAAAAATTATGAAATAATAGGTCATAATAAATAATATTCGAATTTCTACATAATTAAATTGAATTTATGACACAAAATGTCACAAGAAATTTATATGACTCGATTCATCTGTATTTGTCTTCTATGCTTCTTGAACATGATTGTGTGACATTACAACTTACGGTAAATTTATTTTTCATTATTCCTGAAATAATTATTATAAGGCGGGAAATAAATCATACTATCCCCAATGACTGTAGAAATGTTTTTGTAAATAACACGAGATGCGCATGCCGGGAATTGAACCCGGGACAAAAGCTTGGGAAGCTTTTATGATAACCACTTCACTACATGCGCATGTCTGAAGGATTAATTCGACTTTTTAGTAATCCTTT
Organism: uncultured archaeon; assembly: GCA_964600735.1. Classification (GTDB taxonomy): domain Archaea; phylum Asgardarchaeota; class Heimdallarchaeia; order Heimdallarchaeales; family Kariarchaeaceae; genus LC-2. The sequence goes on along the minus strand of CAZRLL010000004.1, from coordinate 49,750 downwards.
CTTAATTTTACCAATTCAAACTGAATTCGGGATAAAAATCAAACATTATTATTATGAAATAATTGTCCAAGGAATTATAGGAAGCCAGCCCATGAGATACATTATTCCGAGACATACGGAGCTTAGAATTATGCCACCTATTATGTCAGAAATATAGTGTACACCAAGTATCAATCTTGAAGTAATCATGAGTAAACCCCAAAATATCCAAAATATAGCGAAGGTTGGTGTATATATTGGCATTAAGATCATCACATAGGCTGATCTGGTTGCATGACCACTGGGAAAGGAATATACATCAAAGGCAACAGAACCAAACCGGTCATCCTTAAAATCTGGTCGATTTCTTCTTATGGATTGTTTGATTCCAAAAACTGGGAGAAGCATGATTAATGATACTCCCAACATTGAATTGACTTCGTCTCTAGAGTTAGGTGAAACCGCGTACCATATGGTAAGAATAATACTCCAGAAGATGAACGTACCAGAGATTGTGGCTATCTGGAAAAATTTCCTTACCGAACTATCCACTGAGAGAAGGGAGGCAATTTTCAACGTTAATTCGTAATCAAGTTTCTTTATTTCCTCAATGGAGGTCACAAGCGAATAAAATTATATCTCCTTTAATTTCTTCAGTTAATTCTAAGAATTTATTTGATTTTTCTCAATTTCAATCTACATTTCATCCTGATTAAGGAAATGAATATTTCGAAGTAACAAATATCAATAATATTAATTATCAGCAGATATGATAACAGTTGATTATTTTTTGAGTTTTAGTAGATTAGAAATTTGGCAGGATGAAAAAGTCCAGGAAAATCTAATTTGGTACACTCAAGTTGCTAATAATGAAATGCCAGCTAAATTCTTAATAGCAAAAAAAATTCCAGTTGAGGTTGACTTGGTTGTTGCAACTGAAGATGAACTATGGTTAGAACACGAAAGAGCAACTAAGGTTTTTCTATCGAGATGGGAGGAGGTAAGCAGCAGGACGATAAATATTGATAACATAGAGACACCAGATATTTCCCTGATGGATTTAAACGTCGAGCTAGTTGAGAGGATCATAAAAAAATGTAATTTTTGTAGGTGGAATTGTAAAGTCGATAGAAATCTAGTTGATAATGATATTACTGCAAAAACTGGAACTTGTCAACTAGGATATCGCTCTCGAGTAAGTACATACTTTCACCATATGGGAGAGGAAATTATTTTTAGAGGAACTGCTGGATCTGGCACAATTTTTTTCACCAGTTGCACCATGAGATGTAATTTCTGTCAAAATGGTGATATTAGCAAAGATAAGGAAAATGGGATAGATACTAGTTCTGATGAATTATCTTTAATTATTTGGCTGCTTAGAATGGAAGGAGTGCATAATATCAATTTTGTAGGTGGAGATCCGACAATGCACCTGCATACAATAATTAAAGCAATTAATAACTTAAGATTTTTTGAGCCAACCAAGAAAGAATTGATGAATATTTTTAGAGTAAAATCTGATGCATTCATTCCTTTTGAATTGAGTAAAAAAAACGCCGATTATCAAGGTAAATTTAATGCTCCCATGCTTTGGAATAGTAATTTTTTCCTTAGTGATAAGACCATACGGATACTCCGAACGGTTATTGATATATGGTTACCTGATTTCAAATTTGGTAACAAAAAATGTGCCCGAAGATTGGCACGTACACCATGGTATTTTGAAACAATTGCCAAATATCATAAGCAAATATATGACTGGGGAGAATCGTTCTCAATCAGGCATCTACTAATGCCTAACCACAATGAGTGCTGTACTTTTCCCATATTTGACTGGATCAAGGAAAATATACCCAATGCACTTGTCAATGTAATGACACAGTACCACCCGGATTGTTATGTGTTGACAAATCCCGAAAAATTTTCAGATATTAATAGGAGACTTAAACAATCAGAGATTCGGGAAGCATTTGAATATGCAAAGAATTTGGAGTTGAATTATGAGGCATTAACCTATGACTGATAAGTTATTCTAATATGACTCCCGATTTCAGAAACGATAATCACCATGATTAAATGGATATCTGAAGATATAGGAGCAATTACTGGTCCAGTAAACATTGGTATTGCCAAAGACGATGACATGGCATATTTAGTTGATACGATGTATTTGCAGCTATTTTGAGTGTTGAGTGTATTCTTTCTGAGCAGTTAAAATTTTACATAAGATGTTTAAGTGAATATAATATATAAATTACGATTCTTCTGGACTTTCTCCGAGGTAGGCAGCTAATACTTGACGATTCGATTGAATCTCTTTTGGAGTACCTTGAGCAATTACCTTTCCATCAGCCAGGACATATATTTCATCTGAAAATGCCATTATCACATCCATGTTATGCTCTATAAGGAATACTTCAATTCCTTTTTTATCCTTTAATTCTATAATACGATCAAAAATTTTATTCGCTAAGGTTGGATTTACACCTGCCACAGGTTCATCAAGTAATAAGAGGGATGGTTGGGTCATTAATAATCTTCCAATTGCTAACAGCTTTTGTTGCCCTCCGGAAAGTTCTTCTGCCAAATGATCTCTCACATGACCAATTTCAAGGAAATCTAATATAATAATCGCTCTTTTGACATTGAACCTTTCCTGTAGTTTCCAAAGTCGTTTACCCAAAAATGCCCAGATTATACTTTCACCAGCTTGGTTTTGTGGTGAAACCAACATATTTTCGAGAACCGTCATTTTGGGAAAATTTCGCGTATGCTGAAAAGTGCGAACCATTCCTTTCATTGCGATAACAGAAGGCTCCATATTTGTGATATCGTTTGTATTGAAAGTCACTGTTGCATCACCTTTCTCAAATTCAAGAAAACCAGTGATAACATTGTAAAAAGTTGATTTACCAGATCCATTAGGACCTATTAAAGATGTCAATTTTCCTCTTTCTACTGCAACAGTTGCGCCTTCAAGCGCTTTTACTCCTCCAAAGTACTTATGTATATTTTCAGCATTTAGGACATAATTTGTACCACTCATCTATATCCATTCCTCCGTTTCTAGTTGGGTTCTACTTAATTTAATTAGCATTGCGAGTAGTTTGTCATCCTCTGCGCGTTCCTCATCTGTATATGCAAGCATATCATAATACCTTTGATTATTATATTTTATCTCTGGAATTATTCCGTCTGGAGCGTATATAAGAAATAAAACCAAAATTACACCTGCTATAATCAGTCCAATATTCACGGGGTCGACTTTAGAAACACCAGGATTAATATTTATCTGATCAAAAGTTAAAGAACTTATTATATTCGGATAAGTTAAATCATCCCAAATCTTGGCATCTAGAACAAAAGTGCCTTTAGTTACACGTTCAAGTAAAACCATGATTGTCGCACCAAAAATTACACCCTTATTGTTTCCTGTACCCCCAACAATTAAAAAAATATATAATTGAAAAGTTAATAGCGGAATATATGATTGTGTATTAGCTTGGGTAGGAGTGACGGCGACAAACATTGCACCAGCAAATCCAGCTAAAGAACTCGCTATTATCAAAGCCCTCAACCTGTAAGCGAAGATACTTTTACCAACTGAGGTTGCACTTGTATCATCTTCACGAATTGCACGTAAAGTTCTCCCAAAAGGTGAATAATAAATTTCTTCCATAATCACATAAACAATCACTAGTGTAAATAATGCAATCATCATTGAAAACCAATTTATCACCATTATTTCTACCGGCACTATTACAAAATGAGGTTGATATGCATAGTTATCACTAAAGGGGTTCATATTACTAAATAGATGGAATACGCGTAATTCATAGACATCATTATCGACAGATCTTCCTTTTATATAATTAAGTACTAACATAAGATAATTAATAGCAAATATTAAATCAATTCCTCTATGTGCATCTAATCTATTAAATAATGGTACTTTAGTTGCTATGAACCTATGAATTGACTGATAAATAATCAGAGTACCAATAAATAGAATTGCGAAAATATGCAAAATAACGGTGGGTCTTTCATTTATTATTTTGAAATATTCTAAACCTATTATAGTGATTGCAGCAATTGTTGCAAATGTAAGCACTCGATGAGTTGCTCTACCAATTCTTCTGTTGACATCATCATCATTTTGGCGTTTGTACATAAAGTAATACATAACATGACCTAATAATAGAATTCCAAACAGTATACCGAAAGTCTTCAAACTAAGAAAATAACCACCAATCGCTTGTTGGGTATCAAACTGAAGATGAACAGGATTATCTACACCGATCCCCTCGAAACCTCCAAGCTCTTCCTGGTTAAAGGCAATTAACCGTAACATTTCTCCTCCAACTATTGTCACTATTGCTAGATATGTTTCATTAAGCCTCAGGGTAGGAATTGTTAATATTAGTCCGAATATTCCCGTCACAATGATAGCCACAATTACTGAATAAACAATAGCAAGGCCCAATGTATATTTAGTACTCAAGAAAAATAGGAATGTAATTGTATCTCCTTCGCCATATTCATCAGTCAATCGCATCATTGACAAGGCATATGTATATCCTCCAATTGCGATAAATGCTACCTTTCCAAAATTTGGCAATCCAAGGTATCCTACCTCTAGATTTAAAGATAGGGTCATTGCTGCAAAAAGGAAAACCAGAGTAAAACTAAGCAAATAATATCCCGTACCAGTAAATTGACCAGTGATGAATGGGTAAAAGAAGGCTGAAAACACGGGAATCCCAAAACCTAACATTAAAAAGAGCGATCGATTTGCTAAGTATTTATTTTTAACTTTTTGTAATAAACTGGTTTCTTCAGCCTCTATCTTTACATCATCATTTTTTGTATTTTCCGACATATAATTCATCTCCTCATAATTTTGATTTTGGATCAACTAATCCAAAAATACCTCTTGGTCGCACCAATAAGACAATAATCATGATTGCAAATGGACCGACGAAGAACCAGTCTCCTATTGCATTCCAAAAAACGAATTTATCAATATGCTCACTTGTCTTCTCCCAGTTAGCAAAATCAATGCTAATGAAAACAGTGATTGTTTGAACATATGCAATTATAAAACCTGATACCAATGTCCCTTCAAATGAATCAAATCCACCTAGAATAACTACTGCAAATATTATCAATAGGTACCTATCAAAACCTGTTGCAGGGGTAAAACTTGAACTAGATAAAAGGAATACAGCACCCACTCCTGTCACACCAGCAGCAATGAACCAAGTCCAATATACTACACGTCTCGTATTTATCCCTGTAACTTGTGCTAACTCATCATCGTCTGCAGTTGCTCTCATGGAAATTCCCAGGGTAGTCCGAGTAAAAATTAATCTAAGGATTACTACAGCAAGGATCATTAGTAAAACTGTCCATGCTTGATCCCTATCAACTAGAACATTTTTATTTCCAATATCAAATAATCTTATTGCATCTTCTCCTCTCCTCCAAAAGAGATCAAAACGTCCGATAACGATTACTTCTCTTTCCTCATCGATAACACCTCGTTCGGGATGAGAAGTAAATGGTAATGAGATGAGATTCCCAATTATAAACCCGGAGATTGCGCCTGTCACAATTCCAATTGGAATATCTTTTTTAATTTGGGAGGATTTATAATATGGAATTATTAAACCGATAACAATTCCGAGTAACAAGCAAATTTCAACTAATTGTATTGAATCTCCAAATTTAATTTTAGTTATTTTATCATCTATATCATCAAAAAAGGGTGGATATTTAGGATTTGTTCCATTTTGGTTTGCACCAGAGAATACCTCCTGAATCGTATGTCTAATAATAATACTAAGGCCTATTGAGGCAACCATTAAAGTTAAAGCTGTAGCTTTCCGCCGATCTAAGGGTGCATAAATAAAAACTTCTCCTAAAATTCCAATTAAACCAGTGATAATAAAGATCGCAGGGATTTGAAAGAAAATGTTAGAGTACATATCAGAATAATTACCAAATGTATTCCCAACGAAGGGTAAGTCTCCATTTATGAAAATATTCCAGGTTCTAAATGCTACCACACTATAAAGTCCAACGGTTAGAAATTCAGCTTGGGCGAAATTACTAAATTTCCTAACTCTCGTTGTCAAAGTCAATCCTACCGAAATTAGAATATATTGAGAGGCTCGGACGGCAATCAATACTATTTGTGCAAAGAAATTAATTGATGTATTAATATTCATAGTGATGGCAATTGAATCTATCACAAAAATGAAAAATCCTAAAAGGGTTATTACAATTTTATTACTGGTGGAGCCTTTAAAATAGGATGAAATTTCCTTGTTAAGCACCCCTGCAAGGAAAACATAAGCAAGGATTGAAAGTAATTGATATTGAGTAAAATTTAGTCCGGATCTGTAGCTTTGTTCAAATAGAAATTGGTCTGCACCGAAATTCAGAGTCATTCCCCCAATAATCAAAAATGGAGGAGCTAGTAAGTAAATCAATGAGGTCGTTAGGAGAACTATTAAAGTAGGCTTATAGTATTTTGATTCCTTGTCCCCTATTTCTTTTCCGAACAATTTTATTAAAATAGATGCAATGAATACTAAAGAGACTAATAAAATTCTAAAATTAATAAATCCTGCCTCTATTGTCTCAGCAGTCACTAAAGTAACTGATCCAATTTCCTGCTCCGTTACATTTACATCTCGATCTAGATATAGAAAAACTAGTAATATGATCATCAACATTGCCACAACACTGATAACCAATTTTACTTCATCCTCTTTATCTTTTAATACCGGCATTTTCTCAAAATTGAAAGATCGACGGTCTTCCTCTTTCAATTCTATGATTAGGACAACCAAGTATCCTAAATACAATCCATGTACCCACCAAGATAAACCTGGACCGAGATCGATCCACAAACCATCCCAATCTCTGTCAAATTTTTGATCAAATATTATCAATATCGCTGGGATAGCGAAAAATAATATTGGAACGACAAGACGAAATCTCGACCAAAAAGTTTCTGCATCAATTTCTCTATGTTCATTTTGATTAACTATTTCACTCATATATCATTACTCCTAACGTTTTCCTAAATATAATTCTCCAATTTTTTCATTGCCTACAAGGTCTGATGCTTTACCTTGGAAGGCAATTTTTCCACCGACAAGAACATATCCCCTATCACTAATCTTGAGAGCTCTAGTTGCTCTTTGTTCAACTAGCAAAATACTAATCCCAAGTGCTTTTAATTCTAAGATTTTACTAAATATTTCATCAGCTAAAACCGGGGCTAGTGCTGCTGTTGGTTCATCAAGAAGAAGAATATCAGGATTAGCCATCAATGCACGTCCTAGAGCTAACATTTGTCTCTCTCCACCTGATAAGAGGGCTGCCTTTTGATTTAAACGCTCCTCTAATCGTGGAAAAAGTCTGTAAATCTGTTCAAGATCTTCTTCTACTGTCTCTTTTGATTTTCTTGGCAGTGAACCAAGTCGTAGGTTTTCTTTTATACTCAAGGTAGGGAACACGTTCGATACTTGCGGAACGTAATTAATAGGGATACCTTTTTTTACGATTTCATAAGGTTTCATCCCGGCAATATCTGTTTTACCACCAATTATTACTTCACCACTCCAAGGCCTAACTAATCCCATGATTGTTTTTATGATTGTACTTTTTCCAGAACCATTGGGTCCAATGATTGTCACTAATTCACCTTTATTCAATTTAATATCTATTCCAAATAAAATTTGTAATTTATCGTATCCGCTTTCTAAATTTTTTGTTTTTATCATTGATTCTGACAAGCATTCACCATATCCTTGATTATGACAAATTCGAATTAAAAAATCCCCTTAAAAGGCTTTTATCAACTTTTTTTGAATTTTTGAATTAAGACATCCAATATTGTGTAATATCCCGTGTAATCACAAATTGTGACATTTCTTTATGGTGAGCTTTCTTTCTTTGTACTTTGCGATATAATGCTAAAGAATTGTGACTTAAGGCCCAATTTGTAGATTCTAATGGAACAGTGTTTTTTATTTGCTATTGATGATATATTTATTTAAAATCTGATTAAAATTTATTAAAGTATTTCTCTAAAAATTTTAGCCACTTATTGTCCCATTATATAGCAATAAACAAATTGTTGTTATTAAGACTTTTAAATAGGTTTAACTGTAACACGACTTACCATAATATAGTAGGAAATATTCACCTGTTGAGAAAACGAGGTGGTTACGATTACTAGTATTTGATCATAAATGATCAATAAGGAGAAACAAAAATGAAAAAAATAATTCTAACGATGATGTTAATACTTTCATTAAGCCTTTCTGTCAATTTCATATCTGTAAAACCTGCACAACTTGCGGCAGCTCCTACTGAATTGACTCTGGGCGGGCTATTTCCTCTAACCGGAACCCTATCAGGTGGTGGGGTTGAGAGAGAAGCAGCAGCTCGTATGGCAGTTAATGAAATCAATACAAGAACAGATATACTTCCAACAACAACTCTTAAGATGGTTGTGAGAGATACTGCAACAGTGCCTACTACAGGTGCGACTGCAGCCCAAGAATTAATAGATCTTGGTGTATTTGGTTTAGTTGGAGCCGCTTCATCATCAGTCTCAAAAGCTATTGCTGATGTCGCTGCACCCGCTCAAGTCCCGCAAATTTCATATTCATCAACAAATGCAGATTTAACTGATAAGGTCGATTATCCTTACTTCTTACGTGTTGTACCCCCAGATTCAGTTCAAGGTGTTGCACTTGCAAATATCTTATATAAAGATTTAGGAATCAAAACTGTATCCACGTTAGCAACCAGTGATGATTATGGTGCAGGTGGTATAGGTGTATTCAAAACTGCATATGAGGCTCTTGGTGGAACAATCGATATTACACAATCGTTCACCCAAAATTCAGCCGATGTTTCAACCCAACTTTCAGCCCTCGCTAGTGGAACTGCAAAAACTATCGTGTTCAACGCGATTGTTGGTGATACAAAAACTGTATTTGGTCAAGCTGGTGCAGCTGGACTTACACCCGCTGCTGGTTATCAATGGGTCGGAACTGATGGTTCAACCCAAGAACAGGCATTTGAAGGTGATACTGCTATAAAAGCAGCAATGCAAAATATGATCGGTACTTCACTAAACAAAGGTGCGGGAGACCTATGGTTAAACTTCAAAGATATGTGGAATTGTAGTAAGCCTGTCAACTATGCTGGTTCTGGAGATCGTGCTCCGAACACTTTTGCATCATTCGCATTTGATACAATATATGCATTTGCCAGAGCAGCTCATGATATGATCGTAGCTGCTGCTGATCCAACTGATGGTGCACTCCTATTAGCTAAATTGAAAGGTATTTCATTTGATGGAGTCACAGGTCCAGTCGGTTTCGATGCAAATGGAGATCGTGAAGCAGTGTATGTATTGCTTAACTTAAAAGGTGCTGTATTCGAAAATGTTGCAATATGGGATCCAGTAAATCTTTACGACCAATATGGTGATATAAAGCTCTCAAATGGTACTACAGTAGCGGGTTCAGGATCTGGTGATCCAAATGCAGATCCTACTGGACATGAACTTCTTTGTCAAAAATACTGGTTCAACGTTTTGGGAGCTACAGACACTGAAACTACAACTGTTACTGGAGCTGGAACAACTGTTACTGGAACTGGCGCAACAGTCACTTCAGTCTCGACGGAAAGTCCGGGATTTGGTTTAGTAATAGCGTTAATGTCAATATTTTTGATAATTCCAATTTTAAGAAGAAAAAATAAATCATAAATTAATTTACAAATAGTAATAGTAGTTCCTCCACGTTTGGAGGAACTGAATTCGATATTACAAACAAAGACAAATAAAACTTAATGTTTTCAAATTGCATATTGTTTTCTAATATTTCATCTTTTAATATCAAATCCGCAAATATACTGAATTCTTTATTGATACTTGGATACTCATCTAGGATAATCTATTGATAGCTTAATCATAAATTTGTATACAAATATAGAAAGATAACTTGGTAAAAGCCCAGACGAAGCGTAGTAATTATCAATAATTTATCAACAGATTATCCTAATCTCTCGTATGTTCTATTATTCTAAGATGAACTTTTTTAATACATATGATTTTACATTATTATATTCTTATTGCTGCATTCTATAACACATGTAAACAAGCCTTTCTTGATGCTTTTTTTGTTTTGTTGGCAGAAAATTAATATCCGATGAATCTTATAAAAGGGTTAATCGATTAGAAAAGAGTGCTTCATTTATGTAATAAATCATCAGTGAAATTTTTCAATCTTTTAATTCCAAGATATACTGAAGGACAATTTTCTTGAACAAATTTAGGAGGATCTTCCAAAGCCTTTTCTGGGTTTGCTTGGTAGGTTGCTAATACTTGCGGACCATCATAGTCTATATACGCCATCCTAAATGCCAAATCTTCGAGTCTAAGTCCGAAGGATACTCCGGGAATTACTACAACATTATAGTCAATTATTAGTTTCTTTGCCAATACCCGCGAGTTATGAATTCCATTTTCTTTCAATTCTTCACTGTAGTGATTCAGAGAGGGCATGAGATAAAATGCACCTTCTGGTCTAGGTGTGCTAAAACCCGCATCCATTAGTCCTAAATGTACAAATTGACCCACAATATCATGAACCATGGTTGAATCAACTATATGCTGGTTTACCTCTGGATTACAATTATACGCAGTTATTGCCGCATGTTGAAGAGGAGCAGCTACACTGGAATATGTTTCTGAACCGATTGATTTAAAGGATTTTAACAGGAGCGGTTGGTCTTCGGGCATGATTGCCACACCAAGTCTCCATCCACCTAATGATCTATCTTTTGATATTCCTCCTGTCACTATAGTACCCTCAGGATATTCCAAACCCATTGAATGATGTTTATAACCAAAAGAATTATGTGTGACATTTGCGTAAATTTCATCGCTTAAAATAATAATCTCATTATTTCTTGCGAACTTAGCAATTTTTTGTACTTCCGATTTTTTTAATGTCAGGCCAGTGGGATTGTTTGGATAGTTGAGTAGTATTGCCAATGTTTTGCCATCAAGTCCATCATCTATAATCATAAATTTCTTGCGAAGATCTTTTTCTGTTATTCTATATTCATTCTTGTAAGAAGTATATGCTCTCCAGGTTTTTCTCCCCAATATTCTTGCTTGAGATTCATAACTTACCCAAGATGGTGAATCCAGAAGCCAAGGGCTGTCTAATGCAGCCATAGTAAGAAATATCAATTCTTTACTTCCTGGTCCTACAACGATTCGCCCCGGCTCTACTTTATAGTTAAAATAATAATCATAGAATTTTGAGATATTTTCCCTTAGCTCCAATATTCCCTCTGTTGGAAGATATGAAGCATGATGAGCATTCTCACCTAAAGCTTTTACTAGTATATTTGGTGCTCCAAATGGTGATTCCCCTAAACCAAAATTTGTTAAATCTGCACCAATTTTACGTTGGTGTTTCACAAATATATTGGTGGAGAGTGTAGCAGAGGTCTCCATTCGTGCCACTGTGGGTGATAAATTAAAATTCGGAGCACTTACTCTTGTGGTTGCTGGTAAATCTTGAATTGATACCTTTTGTTTAACTTTTAATTCAGTTTTTGGGTCATTTAGCATTATATCACCCTTATTTTTTTCAAATCGCTGGAATTATATTGATTTTATTAACATTAGCTTGATTCACAATATATTAAGAAATTCTTTTTGTAAATAAATGTAAAAAATCTCTACCCAAGAATTGGAAAAATAGAAATTTCACCAAAAATAAAAATTCGGATGATTAATAGAATGGAGCTACGGTATGCACAAGTTAGCTTCCTTCAATATTATGCATATTAAATCTAGTTTGACCTTTTTCACTTTTGAAATTTATTATAAATTTCAATACTCTGAAATTGGATATTTTTAAGCGGTCAACTTTCGATTGACTTCACACATTAGAGATCAATGCTCCCTAATTCGTGGGCTCTAGATACCATAGATAGAATAGTAATCATTGGATTTACTCCAGGAGCTGTTGGTAGGGTACTTCCGTCCATTACATAAACACCAGGATAGTGATGCATCTCCATCTTTTCGTTTACCACACTGCTCCCCGAATCCTTTCCCATTCGAGCAGTACCCATGGGATGGGCACTGAACATGAACAATCGATTTGGACCGAATTTTTGCTTTCGAATACTTGGAATTTGATCTGGAGATGTAAGAGCTAGCCTTTGAGTGTAGCCTGTACCTACTTCTATTGCACCAGAGGCGAATAAAACCTCCATAGCATTTTCTAAGCCTTTAAGGAGATGATTTTTATCTTGTTTACACAATCTGTATCTAATCGAAGGTATTTTTTTCCAGCTTATATGACCGTTCTGAAAATTAATGCCCCTTCTCCATCTCACCTCACCATTTGATTTTTTGTTTGCTCCATCTCTAACAATAATAATAATCGTACCAAAATTCCTCATATTTTTTATGTCCTCTCTACGTTGGGATCCAATACCTGCATAATTTATACCTATTAAGAATGGTTCTAAATCAGGTACCTCCAACCACCACCCGTAACCATTACCATCATAATCTAAGTATTCTTCTGCAAATGTTGACTGAGGAATTCCATAAGTTGGATCAATTATTTGATCAAATGCGCCTGTGGCTGCGGTCACCGGGTGTATAGTCAAGTATTTTCCCACTACACCTCCTTTGGTTAATCCTGAATTCTGAAGTAGTAATGGTGTATACAAGGCACTTGCAGCAAGAATAACTCGTTTGCAGTTAATACTAATCTCACGATTGGATAATCCATACTCGCTTCCAAGTATTGTAGCATTGACAATTTGCTGATTCTTATTGATATAATCGATTTTGTTGGCACTTGTTCCAGTATAAACAGTAATTCCATTATCAAGAGCATCTTTTAAATATGTTAGTCGCATATCCTGTTTAGCATCATAATAACAACCTAAGCCACATGCCCCACAACCGACACAGTCAATTGAATTATTAGATGAAGCTTCTCCGTGAATCCCTAGTTTTCTACAACCATCCAGAATAATCCGATTATTGGGACTGTGATCTTCATCGTTAATTTTATGGACACTTAATCTTTTTTCCACAGTCTCAAAATGCTTTTTCATTGCACTTGGAGAAAACTCTTCCAATCCAAATTCCTTAACCCACTGTTCTAGAACAAAATCTGGAGTCCGAAGGCAGGTCATCCAGTTAATGGTTGATGTTCCGCCATAAACTCTCCCAGAGAGGAATCTTATTGACATATCATCCGTTGCTAATCCTGCTGACCTACGATACATCTTGGGAACTAACTTACTTGCATCTTGATTGAAATCGGTTTTATCCATGTAGGGTCCTTCTTCGAGGATAATAACTGAATGTCCTTTTTGACTTAATCGGTCTGCGGTGATTGATCCACCACAACCGGATCCCACAATACAAATATCAAAATCGACTGATTTTGCATCGGGGATGGTTTCTGGTTTAAAGATTTGTTTATCCATGATTTTGACCTCATATTATTTATTTTTTTGATCTCTCAGGTTTTTTAGTAATATACCCTTTACACCATATTTTTCTACCAATTCATGTTCCCTTCCGATTGTATGTCCAGGGTATTTCATTTCTGGGTAGGATTTTTCCAACGAATAATAAGACCAACCACTCAGAGCTTGAAATGTACGAAATCCGGTGCGCAATATTGGAATCGGGCTAGTCATCCATTTTCTGACATAAAGTTCCTTATTTGTTTTGGACATGGAATCAAATCGATGAAAACTCAATTTTAGGAACAAAGACATCAAATGGGAATTGAATAACCAGAGCAAGGTATGTAGATCTTTATGCAAAAATTTGTCTAAACCAATTGCTGTATCATCAAATGCTTGAATAAATTCCCAACCCAATTCGTTTTTTGGTACTCCTAAAAATATCTCACCTATATTTAGAACAGTGCGTACCTCCTTTTCTTTCAAAAAAGCCAAATTTAGTTTTTCGAGATCGATATCCATTATTGACCTCCGGTATTCGGAGATTTTTTGTGCCTTTTGGGTAGAATTTAAGAAATTGAAGACTTTAGTACTTGGATTTTAACTGATCTAGTATTATAGTTTAAGTTCTAAAATTTATATCATTATTGAGTAATATTTTTGAGGGAATACTAAGTTATCAAATTAGAGAAACAAATCTCTGGAGTAAAACAATTCGAAATGGATTCTTTTTTGGGATTTATTCTAATTATTATATTGGTAGTGATTAATGGTTTATTTGTCACTGCAGAATTCTCTTTACGACGTTTTCCCAAAACTAGAATCAAGAAAATCGTTGAAAACAAGAAATGGGGATCAAAAAAACTCGAGCAAATAATGGATAATCTAAATTTGTATTTAACTAGTTTACAAGTCGTTATAACAGGTAATACCCTAGCGTTAGGTATAATTGGAGAAACTTTTTTTTCAGATATATTTAGAAATATTTTGAAACGGATTGATGAAATATCTGATAATCAAATTAGATTAATATCAGTTGTATTAGGTTTTATTACAATATTAACAATATATACTATATTTGGTCAAATTGCTCCAAAAGCCATAGCTATTCAAAAAATTGAATTTATGGCTCGAATAACTGCAATACCAACATATTGGGTAACAAAAATAATGTCACCTATTGTGATCTTTTTCAGAATAACAACAAATCTTATCCTTAATTTGTTTAGAATAAAAACAGTTCAAGAAGCCTACACTGAAGTTTATTCCGAAGATGAATTGAAACTTATCATCGCTCAAAGCAAAGAAGAGGGAGAAATTGATGCAACAGAACATCGAATGATTAATAGAATTTTTGACTTTACCGATACAACAGTTAAGGAAATTGTTACTCCCCGTTTCAAGATAGTTGGGTTTCCGATTGAGACATCAGCAGATGAGATTTTGGAAAAAGCAAAAGAAACTGGATTCTCTAGATTCCCCGTTTATGGTGAAAACCTTGATCATATAAAGGGATTTATACATATTAAAGACGTGTTTTTAGCTAGAAACGACGCTAATTTCGCATTAGATGGCATAATAAGAGAAGTGATAATAATACACGAAGGAATGAGATTGGACGTACTGCTTAAAAAAATGCAGATAAAACGATCTCAAGTAGCAATTACCATAGATGAATACGGTTCAGTAGAGGGGCTAGTGACAATAGAAGATTTGTTGGAAGAAATCGTTGGCGAGATCGATGACGAATTTGACGAAGAATCAAAATCTTTGATAAAGAAAGTTAAGGGTGAGACGTTTCTTGTAAATGCCAGGATTGCTCTCGATCAATTTAATAAATTTCTAAAAGCTTCTTTCAAAGCCTCTGATTCTGTTACACTTGCGGGATATCTTTTGGAACAACTGGATAAACTACCACAAGAGGGATCCAGTTTTATTTTGGAAGAATGTGAGTTTACCATAGAAAAAATGGATGGAAATCGAATAGAATCGATTCGAGTAGTTAAAATAAAGCCAGATACTTCAAAAAAAGAATTTGTGAGCTCTGGGACAACTGAGTGATAAAGATAGTATTGCTCCTTGCTACTGTTCAGATTTATTTTCAAATAGATTAATTATTTCTGTTTTAACTGGATCCTTTAACCGTTTTATAGCTTCATTAAGTTCTGAAATATAAAAATATTTAATATTTATTCTAATAAATTTCTCGATTCCTTGGGGATTTGCTTTGCTAGCTTCTCTTAACATCCAATGTATTGTCTTACGTACGTAATAGTTTTTATCTGATTTTATGACATCAATCTGGTCCATCAATAACAGAGTATCCTCTCTACTAGTCCTGACATGCTTTAAGAGACATATAGTAGCAATTCTTCTTCGCCAAGGATTTTCTGATTTTATCCAATTTTTGATATCATTTACATAAGGTGGATTTTTAATCTGAAAATGGGGGTAAACATCGATACCGAGATGATCTGATGAAATCCAGTGATCTAACTTATTGATCCACTTCAAGTCGATTAATTTCCACAAATCAGAATTAAATTTTTTCTTATATCTTGCGAGGATGTTACATGCCAATACATGGGCCTCAGAAATCCCAAAATCCAACCAAATTTCATCAATACCATTAATTAAGTTTTGAAATATCATATCAGTATTATTTCGATAAAAATCGGCTGCCTTCTTTTTTATCCGTCCATTTGAAATACCCACTGCTGTAAGTTTAGTTGGTGGACCACTTGCGGGTTTTTGCAAAAATTTAATTTTACCTTTTTTTTCCTGATCAGAATTTTGGGGATCGAATAACCATTCCCGGAGTTCATCAACCCACTTCATATTAGATTTGTGTAATTTGTAACATTAGTTAAATTATCTGTTTTA
Organism: uncultured archaeon; assembly: GCA_964600735.1. Classification (GTDB taxonomy): domain Archaea; phylum Asgardarchaeota; class Heimdallarchaeia; order Heimdallarchaeales; family Kariarchaeaceae; genus LC-2. The sequence continues at coordinate 33,334 of CAZRLL010000004.1, read as the reverse complement.
AAAAAATTATAAACATAATGATTGGTAACCAAATTGTTACATCAGGCCGTAATAAAAGTATTTTATATATTCAATTATCCATTACACAAAGAGGTTATTTCTTATGTGCATCTTGAGCACAATCAAGGTCATTAAGGTTCATGAGTAATAATTATATGTACAGTTATTATCCCATAAGTTTAGTAAACTAATTCAAAAAAATATTAGGAGTTGTTAATTTGAAAGATTTAGAACAAAAAATATTAGAAAATGAGTATAAAAAAAGAAAGTTATTTTCAATGGTAAGAAATCCAAAAGAAAAAGATTACTTGACTCAGTTAAGATTTCACATCAATATTAATAAATCTGAATAAATCAGTTTTCGATTGCCTTTATTCCAGTCTGAACACTCCATAACATAGCATACAAACTACCGGAACCAGCCAATTGTTCGTGTGTTCCTTCACACTATTTTCCCATTTTCTAAAACAAAAATTCTGTCAACATTTCTACGGGTCGAACGTTTCGTCTGGTTAATTTCAAATAAACTCTTGTCAAGTTGGCTTGAACTTAAAAGTTATTAGCTATAATATTTTGAAAAGTCTGTGTCACATTCTACTGAAGGCTCATTAAAGAGACTGATTGGATATACAACCCATCATAGAAGAGATATCTATGTAGCGACAATATATTCCATTTTAAACAAATTGCTAGATCTCGCACCACCACTACTGATAGGAGCAGCAGTAGATATTATTGACCGACGTGAAAACTCAGTCTTTGGTCAGTTAGGTATTGAGAATCTTAGACATCAATTATATTTTCTCGGATTTCTAACGCTTATTGTTTGGGCTGGAGAATCATTGTTTGAATATTGGTACAAGATACGATGGAGGAATCTTGCGCAAAATGTTGAACATAAACTGAGGATGGACCTTTATAAACACCTTCAACATTTAGAACTAGAATATTATGAGGATAGACAAACTGGGGGGCTTATGGCAGTCGTAAACGATGATGTAAATCAACTCGAACGGTTCTTAGACATAGGTGCCAATGATTTAATTCAAGTATCTGTCACAGTAATTACTATTTCCATTTTATTCTTTCTTCTTAATCCATTAATTGGTGCAATATCTCTCATCCCAATTCCATTTATTCTGTTATTTTCTATCAAATTTCAAAAAAGATTAGAATCAAAATATGCTTCAATGAGGGATAAAGTTGGAATAATGAATGGGAGACTTGCAAATAACTTAACTGGGATTGCTACCATCAAAAGCTATACTAATGAAGATTATGAATATGGTAGAATTAACGAAGCCTCTGAAGATTATCGACAAAGTAATAGAGACGTAATTAAGCTAAGTTCAGCCTTTTCTCCATTAATCAGAATGATTATTGTAATGGGATTTCTGGGTATGTTAATTGTTGGAGGTATTTTCACACTCAATGGGACAATGGAACTAGCTGCTTATTCAATTACGATTTTTCTTATCCAGAGATTATTATGGCCATTGACAAGAATCTCAGATACCTTTGATCAATATCAAAGGGCTATGGCTTCTACAGCTCGTGCACTTGATATACTGGATACAGAAAAGAAAATCATTACAGGCAAAATTGACCTTCCAACAAATGAAATTCAAGGAAAAATTGAATTGAAAAATGTTAGTTTTTCTTATAAAGAAAGAGATGCCGTTATTTCCAATTTTAATTTGACTATAAATGAAGGACAGACGATTGCTTTTGTGGGACCTACTGGATCCGGAAAATCTACTTTAGTGAAGCTTTTGCTGCGATTTTATGATCCAACCTCTGGTTCAATTATTTTAGATGATAAAAAAATTGTTGATTTGAATTTGAAGGATTACCGGAAAGGGATTGGATTTGTTAGTCAAGACGTATTTTTGCTTGATGGTTCTGTCAGAGAAAATATTGCTTATGGGATCCCTGAAACACCAATAGATGACATTATTGAAGCAGCAAAAATTGCAGAAGTACACGAATTTGTTCAAAGTCTACCTCATGGCTATGATACCTTAGTTGGTGAACGTGGACAAAAATTGAGTGGGGGTCAACGACAACGTATTAGTATTGCTCGTGCGATTTTAAAGGATCCACCTATTTTAATACTGGATGAAGCGACTTCAAGTGTTGACAACGAGACTGAAGCAGCAATCCAAAGATCAATTGAGAAAATAATTGTTGGCAGAACAACTATTGTAATTGCTCATAGGTTATCAACAATAAGAAATGCAGATTGGATATTTGTATTAAGTCAAGGTAAGTTAATAGAGCAGGGAACTCATGAGGATCTTGTTGATCTAAACGGAATGTATACTGCGTTGTGGAAAGTACAAACTGGGGAAACAATGATAATTCCATAGTCTGTCTCTCTATTTAACGACTCACTAGTCTGGTTAATGACCAGAGTAATCTTTGAATTAAGAAAATGATCACCGAGTATTGTAGTGCTCTCTAAAACTGATTTTGTGATACTTGAAGATTTAGCTGTTAAGAACCGGATGAAAAACAGTTAGTTAGCTCGTAGTATCTCTGATATGGGTTGGGGTGAATTAATGAGACAATTTGACTACAAAGCAAAGTGGTATTGAAAAAGAGCTAATAATTGCCCCTCGCTTCTTTCCTTCATCTAAACTGTGTTTTAATTGTGAACATGTAGAGAAATATCTGGTGTTGAGTGATCGCCTGTTTAAATGTGAGGTCTGCGGCTTTGAAGAGGATAGAGACCTCAATGCGGCATTAAATTTAGAGAAGTATGGGAGAATTTACTTGATCTCTTCTTCGGTCGCTGCAAGTTGGGAAGAGACTTTAAACGTCTGTGGAGCTGGTGTAAGAGGGTGGACACATTTGTTTTTATGAATGAGTGTATGAAGCCTGCAACCACTATGAAACAGAAAATGAGTAGTTTGTCTAGCATTGTCTAGGTAAATATAAATCTCTTACAACGGAATGAAGAATTTGTGATGAAGATTGGGAAAGGTTTGGTAATTGTTGGTTGTCAATTTGGTGATGAAGGGAAAGGAAAAATAGTTGATTATTTTTCATCGAAACCGTGGATTGATGCAGTTGTACGTTTTAATGGAGGTTCAAATGCAGGACATACAGTAATTGTTGGAGATACTAAATATGCTTTACACTTATTGCCATCAGGCATGATCTATGAAAAGCCATCATATATCGGGAATGGAGTAGTTGTTGATCTCGGAAAGATCGGAGAAGAACTGGATGAATTAGCAAGAATAAAGGGGAAAAGAGTGGATCATTTGCTAAAAATAAGCGACCGAGCTCATCTAGTACTTCCTCATCACAAAACCCTAGACGCATTTCAAGAAGAAATCAAAAAGAAAACATCAAGTGAGGCTGGGACAACTAAAAGGGGAATTGGTCCAGCATATTTTGATAAAGTCGCCCGTTTTGGATTGCGTTTGACTGATTTATGGGATGAGGTAAGACTAGATGCTCACTTAGATTTCATGAATGAGTTTTATGCCCCATTTTCTATAGAATTACCCGAACTTGCTGGTATTAAAGATATTAAACATGATTTGCTCGCTTTTAAAATTACATACGAGAAAAATATTATTGAGGTTGGTGAACATCTGGAAAAATTACTCTCAGGAGGATCCAATGTCCTATTTGAGGGAGCACAGGCTGCATTACTTGACATAGACCATGGTTTATATCCATTTGGAACTTCTTCAACCTGTATTGCATCTGGAGCTTCATCTGGAACTGGAATAGGTATTCAATACTTAAATGAGAGAATTGGAGTTGTTAAATCGTATGTATCCCGAGTTGGTAGTGGGCCCTTGATGGGAGAATTAGATACAACGGAAAATCCAGGTAAATTGCTTCAAATCGAGGGGGCGGAATTTGGTACTACCACTGGTCGTCCTAGAAAAGTTGCTTGGTTAGATCTCGTTGCTGTAAAATATGCATGCCGATTAAATGGTTTAACTGGTCTAGCAATAACAAAGCTCGATATTCTAGGAATATTAGATGAATTTAAAGTGATTACCGAGTATCAGGACAGTGAAACAGAAGAAAAAAGTACAACTTTTCCTGCAAGAATTAAAGATTTTAAGCGATTTCAACCCATTACTAAGGCATTTTTAGGATGGGGAAGATTTACTGCTGATGAATGGATAGCTCTGATGAAAGAGGGATGGAAGGCATTTCCTGAAAAATTGAAAAATTTTATTAATTTTCTAGAAAAAGAAACTAAAGTGCCTGTATTTATAATTGGATTAGGACCGGAGAGGAAATTAACATTTGAGAAAATCAAATTAAAACTGTAAAGAATTGTAAATCTGATGTTACTTTTAAGTTGATGAGATTAGTATTTATAAAATCCTTCTCCTGTTTTCCTTCCCAATTTTCCTGCTCTTACCAAGTTTCTTAGTAATGGACACGGTCTATATTTTTCCCCCAGTTCTGAATATAAGTATTCAGCAATAAACAGGATTGTATCCAAACCAATAAAGTCAGAGAGAGTCAATGGTCCCATGGGATGGTTTAGTCCGAACTTCATTGCAGTATCAATATCCTCCTTTGAAGCAACGCCCTCCATCAATGCATAGTAAGCCTCATTTAATTGGGGTATCATTAATCGATTAACAATAAATCCTGGAGTTTCATTAGCAATAACTGTATTCATCTCCATTGATTTTCCATAATTCATGCCAGTTTCAAGTGTTTCTTTATCTGTTTCATAACCTTTGATAAACTCAATTATTTTCATAATTACTGGGGGGTTAAAAAAATGAATTCCAAGGAACCTTTTTGGTCTTCCACTGGCTTTTGCCATCTCTGTAATGGAAACAGAGGAAGTATTACTCCCAAAGATAGCGTGTTCGGGAGCAGCTAAGCCAATTTGTTTCCAAGTTTTATTTTTCACTTTTAAATTTTCAATTATTGCTTCAATAACCAGATCAGCATCTTTTACTGATGCTTCAAGTGACAATTCTCCTTTCATCCTTTTCATTATGGCATCTGCATTAGCCTGTGATATTTTCTCTTTCTGGACCTGTCGATCTAGCCATTTTTTATTTTTCTCTAGTCCAGATTCTATAAATTTTTGATCAATGTCATTTAATATTACATCATAGTTATAGATTGCACTAACTAATGCAATTCCAGAACCCATCTGCCCGGATCCAATTACACTTATTTTTTTTATATCACTCAATTCCGATCAATTCCTATAATTATGATTATATCAAAATAATTATTATTTGAATTAATACTGATGACTTAATTCGTAAAAAAAAAGAATTTTTCTGATCGAATTATTAGGAATTTTTGTAAACTAAGCAGATTCTAATCTTAATTATATTGAATTTTAAAAGTTATTAATCTTAAAGATCAATATGAGTACTGATTATCAAACCTTGGAGTTAGTATTTAACTCACCAATGGAAAATGTAGCAACTATCATCTTTAACAGGCCAAAAGCATTGAATGCACTAAATTCTCAAGTGATTCATGAACTAGATTTGGTGATGAATGAACTTTTTGCCATGAGAGAGAAAAAAACTCTCAAAGCCGTCGTAGTTAAGGGGGCTGGTGATAAAGCATTCATTGCTGGAGCTGATATCAGTGAGATGGTAAAATTATCTGCTGCTGAAGCGAGAAATTTTCTTCATTCCGCTCAACATGTATTAAACCGGTTTGAGGATTTACCTATCCCAATCATTGCAGCCATTAATGGTTATGCATTAGGAGGAGGATTGGAAGTCGCACTTGCATGTGATATTAGGATTGCCTCTGACAAAGCAATTGTTGGTTTTCCTGAAGTGGGGTTAGGACTGATACCTGCAGCAGGAGGAACTCAGCGATTAACTAGATTGATAGGAGTTGGACAGGCTAAGTACTTAATAATGACTGCGAGAAGGATTAAAGCAGAAGATGCGTATTCAAGGGGAATTCTATCCAAGGTTGTACCTCATGAGGATTTAGATCAGGAGGTTATGAATACACTAAATGAAATTATGAAATTAGGTGGGGTAGCGATTGGAAGA
>CAZRLL010000004.1:23273-27298 GCA_964600735.1 uncultured archaeon | reverse complement strand
TTGCAATCCAAGCGGCTCTTAATGAGCACCAAACTGCTGGTTTGGAAATCGAACTTGATGAAGCAATTGAATGTTTTATGACTAAGGATTTAAGGGAGGGAATGAATGCATTTTTGGAAAGACGACCAGCAGAATTTAAGGGTAATTAATTTGCTTTTTCGTCACATCGGAATATTTCGGTCGATCTGATGTGAACCTCTAATTTATATATGTTTTTGATCCTCAAATCACCCTGTTATTTATTACAATCAGACAATGGCTTCAAAGACAACAATGATGGGGCAGCAGTGAGCAGGAGAAAATACGACTAGTGTGATCGTTGGATTTAAATGTAAGGTTCAGATTGACAAAATCTGAAAATATCTTGGTATTAACATTATGAAACAAAATCCTTAGAATAGATCAAATAAATTGATTTGGTAACGTAATTTCTATTGCATACAGAAAAAAATTAATAAAGACGTTTTGAGTGATGTTGGTTTGTATTTTTATTAATCCGGGAATGGGATTGATATGGCAAAGAAAAAGAAAAAGAAAGATGAAGTTGCTGAAGAGGAAAAAATTACTGAATCTGTAATCGATGAACCCAAAAATGAAGTCATAGATCAAAATACCCAAACCGATGAGAGTTTATTGCTTCATGGGCAAATGATTGAATCGGCACCTCCAACTAATGAACACGATGTACTAATTATTAATATCAATGAAAAAGAAAGATTCAACTTATCAGATAACGCTGGGTACGCTGGAGATTCTTTTGAGAATATTCAAGCTGTAACCGGGTTTATCTCTGTAATTAATCCAACAACGTCCAGAATTTGGAACCTTAATTTAGCATTAACAGGAGTAGATACTACTACGATTCCCCGAGAGAGTTATGTTGTACCTGAATTAAAAGGACAACATGCCTGGAAAACTAAATATATTGTGAAAGGAGACAATAAACCAGGATTATCTCTAAAGGAAACCATAAATACATTTTCTCAAAATGATCAAGTTGATGATGTCTTTATTCTCGGAACTGAATCTGTGATAAGTATCACTTTGGAGATTACAAATATTTCCACTCTTCCTATTACAGAAATTAATCTAAAAAGAAATATCCCGACAATTCTAGGTACACCACTATTGGAGACACCTATGAGAGGCCAAACAGAGTTTAATACTAATCAACGATCATTATCGTGGTATGGTATTGACCTAAAGCCAAATGAATCAGTTAGCTTAGTCATTGGTCATAAATTGACTCCAGTTACTCGTAATGCGATTGATATGGGTAAAACAGAGATTGATTATGTGATTATGGATCAAAGCGAATCAAAATTAGATGCTACTTTAGTTGCCAAATGCGATCACTTTTTGTCAATCGATGAAGATGAAAGTGAGGAACCCGGAGAGTGGGAATGTGATGTTGAATTTGAGAACTCAAGTTTATTCAAAATTAACCTGGAACATCTAGTTGTAACAAACTTAAATGGGAACGAAGACATTTTGAACTTGAAAATTAACAAGATGATCGAACCTGATGGTGTGTGGTCACAAGGATTTAACGTTTCTTCTGAGGATGTACCACAATTATCACGAGTGATGAAATTCAGTCCAGATTTTGTTATTCATCGAAGAATAAGTGGTCACGTCTATAAACGAGCTAGGGAATTACCAGTAGCGAACATGGGGTGTGAAATAATAATTGATCCACCGGAGGTAAGTTCATATGATAAACCTATGATCAATGTGAATCTCATTACTAACAATACCGGAACATCAACGATCGATAACTTGACGTACGAACTGGATATGCCTGTTGAAATGTTATTACCGAAAGAAAAGGAAATTATAATTTCAGTTAATGGGAAAGAGCATAAAAATTTTGCTTACTCGAGTAACCCTCCTGAAGACGATAACAAATTACCCCACTTTGTAACCATAAATGTCAATGAGATTAATCTAAAACCGGATAAAAATTGCCTGGTAAATCTTTATACTCAAGCTTGGAAGCCAAGACCACAAATACCACATCCATTTTCAATGCAGGTATCATCCAGAGTAATTAGCCTTAGTGAATATCCCTTACAAGCGGCCACAGATAAAGATAACCCCCCAATGCTTACCGTAAATTTTGTTAGAAGAAAATTACGTAAGCGAAAACGAGTTAGGAGTGATGATGAAGGTAAATATACTATCACTATCACATTTGAGAACAAAGGTGATGTGATGATTGACGATATAAACGTTATAGATTCAATCCCAAAGGGATATAAATTGATTTCCGCATCACCAGATAAGTTACAACCGACTCCCAAGAAAGAATCTGATGCATCAATATCCCTTGAATGGACGATTAATAGAATTGATGCTGGTGAAAAAATAATCATCACTTATCAAGTTCAGGGTAAAGGAATATTTGAGCCTGATGAGGTCCGGATGAAATATTAAATCTTCCAATGAATTATTGAAATAGTGATGTTCGGATGGCTAAGAAAAAAGCAGTAAAGAAAACCAAAAGTACTGCAAAAAAAACAAACAAGCAGAAGTCTGTAAAGAAAACCAAGGATACCGCAAAAAAAACACCCGAGAAGAAATCTGTAAAGAAAACCAAGGATACTGCAAAAAAATCAACTAAGAAGAAAACTAAAAAAATAAAGGCTGCTCTTAAAGATGAAACGAAGATAAAAGAAATAGATACCTCCAAGGGTATAGTTGATTTCTGTGAATTGTCACTAACTAAAGAACAGGCACATATTCTACTCGCTAGTTATTACGGTCTTAATAAAACTGGAATGATCAAAAAGAAAATAGCTGAAAATATTATTCACATATCAAAATTTTACATTCCTATTCAATTACAGACACTTAATAACGGATCGAAATTATTATTCTCTAGTACACAAGTTAACGATTCAGAATTTTCCATCCCTTTAGCAATAAATCAAAATTTAGCAATGTATACAGAAGGCCAATTCAACAAAAAAACTGATGAATTGATAGAAGACTTTGAGTATGTTCATTCATTAATTCCAAAGACGGAGGATCGGGCTTTGAATGCAATCCTACAATCCTCTGAAATAGAATTATTTATGGAATATATTGATAATTTTAACATCAAATACACAGAAATCAAGAATGACAATATTTTCCATCAAATGAAATCTGGAGATCTTGAAACTATTGGAAATTTATTCGCAGAAACTGAAACTAATGTTCAAACAATAGAAAAACAATTTTCTATCATCGTTAACCATGCAAGAGAAAATAACAGTCAATCTCAAAAACAAATTAAACAAGAAATCAAAAAAGAACAAATATCAACAACGGAAAAAATATCAGAATACGAGAAATCACTTAATGAACTAATAAATGATGAAAAAATCGAATTGAATAATTTGAATAAACGATTCGAAGAAGATAAAAAGAATTTTGTTAAACAGAAAGAAATTGATCTGAAGGATATTTCTACTAACATTTCCAAAGTCAAAACCAATTTAAATAATCGGACCAAAAAGCTGGATAAAGAGTTTTTAGAAAATTTAGAATCGTTGGAACAGGATAAAAAAGAAAATGATACTAAAATGACTCTAGAAGAAGATCAACTAAAGAAGAAGCAGAAAAAAGATTTCAAAGATTTTGAAAATATAAATAAAAAACGACAAAAGGTGTTCCAGGCAGAAAACGATGCAAATATAACAAGAAATAAAGTTGAGTTAAAAGCAATAGAAGAAAAGTTGAATAAACAACTTAGTGATGTAGACACCGTCTATATGTACTATGGTCAGGAAAAATTGATTAAACTCTCAAAGTTAATGAACCAGTGGGAGCAATCGATTGAAAACCTAGTAAAGGATTTTAAGTTGAACCGTCGCGAAGTTGACACAGCGAGAGGAATAAATAAAATATCAAATGCTGCGTCCAGATTGATTAATGAAACAACAGATAAATTTTTACAACTTGAATCAAGTCGTAATGATTTGATTCACTTTATCGATGGTGAAATAATACCAATGCGTGATACGCAATCTAGTGAGCGA
>CAZRLL010000004.1:22533-23263 GCA_964600735.1 uncultured archaeon | reverse complement strand
AGAAAGGGGAATTCTAATTGAATTAGAAGAGAATCAAAATCGAGTTAAAAGTATTCTAGATCGACTCCATGATGAATTTCGGGAATTCAAATTTCAACTTGAAAAAGAAGTAGAGGATCTATTATCCACTCATCAAAAAGCAGAGGGAGAGCATGAAGTGGAGAAGCAAAATGCAGATGAAAATTTTATGCAACGAGATTTGGAAATAAAATCAGATAATGAAGCGAACGTAATAAAATTAAACGAAGAAAGAGAAACAGAATTAGCAGAGCTTCTTAAGGCTGAAAGTAATATCACTGCAGAATTTGATCAAAATCAAGAGAATTTAACTGTTGAATTTAACCAAAGAGCATCTATCCTTCAGAATAAAATTGATGAACTTGGCGGAGAATTCACTGAAAAAATCAAACAATGTGAAGAAACTTCTCAAGCAAGTAAAGATAAATTGGAGAGTCTTTCTAATAAGTTAAACAATATGGTTAGCAGTATTGAAGAAAAAATAGTAACCACTGAAACAGTCATTAATAATAAATGGACGCAATTTTCTTCATTAGCTGTAAATCATAAAAAATTACATGATCACGTAACTACCCTACTTTTTCCCTGTTGGATAACACAGGTTTCGAATAAGAAAACACTAGAAAAAAGATATATGATCTACCTTCCTTCAAAGTTTCCAGATACTCGAATGGATCAAAAACAAAATATAAATGATTTACGAGTTGATCTG
>CAZRLL010000004.1:19959-22523 GCA_964600735.1 uncultured archaeon | reverse complement strand
ATCTGTATCCAAATTGGAATAATTATTTGCATGATTTGGTATCTAGATATCTTGAATCAAATGCATCTCAACTCTGGGAAAATCTGAAAGAGCCAATTCTGAAAAATGCAGATACATTAAGAGGAATAGAAAAATGGCTTCTCGATATATCGATGTTTCCCCCTAAAGAAATTGCAGAAATGATAGGATACGTAAGTTAATCAGTTGGAAAAATATATACTCTCTCGTTTTGTATGATACATTTCATATAGAATTAACCGAATTCACATTGGAATATTTCCATGCTTTCTGGGAGGTCTGGTTAATCTCTTGTTTTCTGTTTGAATCATAGCCTTAAGTAAGCATTCTCTTGTTTCTTCTGGAAATATTACTGAATCTATTAAACCTAATTCAGCAGCTATATAGGGATTACCAAATTTTTTCTGGTACTGATCCACAAAATCATTTCTTAATTTTTCTGGATCATCACTATTCTGCAATTCCTTTCTGTAAATAATGTTTACTGCCCCCTCAGAACCCATGACTGCTATTTCTGCAGTTGGCCATGCAAATACATGATCTGCACCAAGATGACGCGAGCACATAACATCATAGGCTCCTCCATAGTCTTTACGTAAAATTACAGTTAACTTGGCTACAGTTGCTTCTGAAAATGCATAAAGCAATTTTGCTCCATGGCGAATGATACCTCTATGTTCTTGGTCAGAACCAGGTAGGAAACCAGGCACATCTACAAAAGTGATTATAGGCACATTAAAAGCATCACAAAATCTAATGAAACGTGCGGCTTTGTCGGCTGCATCAATATCTATCACACCTGCCATAAATGCGGGTTGATTAGCAATAATACCTATTGATTTACCCCCCAAAAAACCAAATCCTACAACAATATTTTTGGCAAATTCTTTGTGAACCTCAAAAAACGTTTCTTTATCAATTATTGCATTAATAACATTAACTACATCATAGGCTTCATTTGAGTTTGCTGGTAAGATATTTCTCAAGCTTTCTTTGTTTAATTCAGGTTCTGCTACATTTCTTGTGGGTGGTATTTCCAAGTTATTTTGCGGTATGTAATCCATTATTTTTTTAACTATCGCCAGTGCCTGATCCTCAGAATTCGCCCGGAAATTTGCTACACCACTGGTTTGGGTATGGGTTGCTGCCCCACCTAGTGCGTCAAAAGAGATTTTTTCACCAGTGACGCTTTTGACTACTTCTGGTCCAGTGATGAACATGTGTGATGTTTTGTCAACCATGATAATAAAATCGGTAACCGCTGGGGAATAAACGGCACCACCCGCGCAACTTCCCATAACTACAGAGATTTGCGGAATTACACCTGATGCTTGAACATTACAATGAAAGATTTCACCATATCCACCCAATGACTTGACTCCCTCTTGAATCCGAGCCCCTCCAGAATCATTTAATCCTATGACTGGACATCCATTTTTCATTGCCAGCTCCATGATCTTTACAATTTTTTTCGCATACATTTCTCCTAGACTGCCACCAAATACTGTAAAATCTTGTGCGAAAATGCATACTGGATTCTTATTGATGGTTCCATAACCTGTTACAACGCCATCACCTGGTATTTTCCTCTTATCTAGTTCGAAATCTTGCGTCCTATGTACTACAAATTTATCAATTTCCTGAAAAGAATTAGGATCCAGCAATTTTTCAATTCTTTCACGGGCTGTTTGTTTTCCTTTTTTATGTTGGCCTTCGATTCTATCCTCTCCTCCACCCAATTCGGCTAATTTGTTTTTCTTTTCCAAGTCATTGTATCGATTATTGTGAGGTGATTTCATACAGGTCATCTAAATGCATCAGTGATAAAAATTCTTCATTAAGATATAGTATTCTGTGATGATACATTATTGCATTTTATGCATGCAATAATTTCTAATAAATAACAATTAAATGATAAAAAAATTATCATTTTAGATTTAATTCATGACATGTATTATATTCATTTTTCAATCTGACAGTAATAAGAGAACTTTGATGTCTTGAAGAACAAACGCTCCAAGGTGTAATGATGTAATGGTCAAAAACAATAAAAGAACCAGTCTTATTGCGAAAATAGTGATACTTGGAGAAATCGCAGTTGGTAAGACATCATTACGCAGAAAGTATATGGGAAGAAGCTTTCAAGCACACCATTTAGCGACGCTAGGAGCTGATTTCTCCAGTGCACATATTGATGTCAAAAATAATGTTACGATCGAGGCACAAATTTGGGATATAGCAGGCCAGCCGTCCTTTAAAAAATTAAGAAAAAGATTTCTCTTAAATGCAACAGCAGCAATACTGGTTTTCGATTTAACGAGACCTGAAACTCTTGATAAATTGCCTATGTGGTTAGATGAGCTGTTACAGATAAATAATAATAACTATATGCCATTAATGATTATAGGTAATAAAACCGATTTAATAGATGAGAGAATTGTACAGACTAATGAAGCTAATAAATTTATCGAAGATTTGAAGAATGATGAGAATACAGATTTCAAGTTTATTGATTATATTGAAACAAGTGCAAAAACTGGTGAACA
>CAZRLL010000004.1:16829-19859 GCA_964600735.1 uncultured archaeon | reverse complement strand
AATCCAGTAATTTTATTTATTTTTCTGATTATTCTTAAGAAGACTATTCTATTCCAAATCATAAAAGACTTAGTTATGAGACATAGTTTACTTAATCAATTTAATAACGCTTGGAAGATCCTTGAACAGGCAATTGAGGTTGTTCCAGACGAAGAATTTTCAAAGAATATTAATGATTGGTCATATTCTTATACCATTTATCACGTAATAGAAACTGCAGAATTCTATACTAGAGAAAAACCAGGAGGAATGGGATTCGGGAATAGGATAGGTATTGATTGGAATAATGATTCAAGTGAATTAATTATTGAGAAAAAATTAAAGATTACAAAGAGTTTACTTCTGGAATATCTGAATGAGGTCAAAGAAAATTTCACAGATAAAGTTGATTCTCAGAATGATGATGAAATACTAGCCAAGGATGATTTTGGCGAATGGTTTCCATCCATTTATGAAAAATACATTTACCTATTACGCCATAATATGTTTCACATTGGAGAATTATCACACTCACTTCGGGAAGTTGAAGATATAAAAATTAGCTGGAGATAGGTCGTTTTCTTATAAATTCAAAGAAAATATAAATAATTGTAGCAATCACAGTTATTGCAGCGGCTACTTTCATGGAAAGTGTATAATCCTCAGATATTGAATAAAGATATAGTGCCAGAAAAGGGCCGACTAATTGGCAAATAGATAAAGATGCATTAAATAATCCCGTTGCGGTTGCTACTGTGTTGTCCATGTGTGCTTTTCTCTCCACATTACGCAGGCCACCAACGTAAAAGAAGGCCCAAGAAGTACCTAGGATAACCTGGGTCAAGACAATTTGTATGAAATTATCGGCAGTAACAAATGTGTAGAATGCCAATGCAGAGCCAAATCCCCCTAAAATAAACATCTTTGCAGGATCAAATTTATCGCCAGTTGTCCTCATGAATACAAACTGAGTTAGCATATTTGTAGCTTGGACTACTCCAATTTGTGATGTTGATAGGCCTAAATCCTCATTCAAGAATAATGCCCAGAATATCCAAATTGAATTGGCAGATCCGTGTCTCAAAATCAGGATCATATACACAAGCCAGTTCTGTTTTATTACTTTAAGATAATTTTGTTCAATTTGAAGGTTCCTTTGAGTTGTTGTAATCTGGTAAGAAACATTTTTTTCACCAGTATTCATAACATAAGCAGTTAAAAACGCGAGAAAATAAAAGAGACCTGCAATAACAAAAGCAATTTCCAAGTTAAAATAATCTGCTATAAAGCCACCGATTAAGCCTCCTGTCGCCCAACCGATCGAACCGAAAGAGGATAATTTTCCAATCTTTATTTTCCGATCAGATGCTATGCCAATAATACTTGAAGGGAATATTCCTAGTGTAATACCACTAAAAATACGTGCTAAGGCAAACGACCAAAATGTATCTGGAAATATATAAAATACCGTTGTAATAGACGAGGTGAATAATCCTATCAGTAAGAATGGTCTTCTTCCTCTGGCATCACTCATCTTCCCAAAAAGTGTACTAGATATAACTAACGATACTGAAAATGGAATCGCAAGCAGTCCAATTTCATTTTCACTCATTCCTCTTTCTTTTAGAAGTAGAATTAAATAGGAAAAGACAACCACCACACCGCTATTAGACAGAAAGTAAATGGAGGGTAGATCAAATTTTGAATTATCCATTTCTTATTTGACAAAATGATCAGGGCAATAATAAGGGATAGATTGATATGGGAATTTTTGAAAATATGATAGAATACCTAGGTTCAAAGTGGGAGAATATTACAAATTTAACTTGTCAGTAATTCTTAATCAATAAATGGGAGGTATTTCTTTGATTTCTTCCTCGAACATTATAGGTATATTGTTTTTTATAGCTTTTAATACTTATATCACTGTTCTTAAGCCTCATACGCCTATAAAGTTCCAAAATAAATTCATTTTCTTGTATAACAAGAAGCCATCTGGATTTACATGTTGCTAGATATTCTCCTAATCGTTCCTGATCTACTCTTGTAAATGGGTATTTGCCATAATCCTTGAAATCAGAATCATAAGGGGGGTCCAAGAATATGAAATCATCCTTTGAAAATGAAAATTTGTCTAAAAACTCAATAAAATCCAAATTATGAAATTTGATTCTGTTAATGGTTTGGATTGTATTTTCATCAGAAAGTTTTTGAATTTTCGCTGCGAAATCTTTACGGTTGTAGTTAATCCCCCCATAAGGTATATTAAAATCTCCCTTTTGATTAAAACGAAACATAGAACCATAACAAAATTCACGAATGAAGAAAAATACAGCTCCTGATTTGTCAGTGCTGGAATTGAATATTTCGTCACGTAAGAAGAAATAATAAGCGGATTTTATTGAAGTTTCGAGGTGATTGGATAATTCTTCCATGGAAAATTCTTTTTCGTACTTTAATTGCAATTGATATATTCTCCAGGATTTTGAAATTAATGAATTCTCTAGATATTTGTTAAATCTAGTTTTATTGATTAAATTATAGTGGAAGTTAATATCTGAGCATGCTCTATTATTTTGCAAAAGAAATGAATTTACTTTGTTAACAATTTGAGTTTGATTCAAATTTTGGTTTTTTGATATTTCATTAAACAGGCTTATATAATCAGTAATTAAGCAATCTGTGACATCGATTAACAATTTCCAATCTTTGTTAATGTTCCATAAATTCGAGAATAGTGACTCGGATTGAATTTGGACTGCAGTATAAAAATTAATTAACTGGTTGTCAATATCGTTTACATAGGCTTTCTGAGGCAATAATTTGAAAAAGACAGCTCCACCACCAAAAAATGGTTCTAAGTATCGGTCAAAATCGGGAATATTATCAGTTATTATCTCTAATTCCCTTGATTTTCCCCCAGGCCATTTTATTAGTGGTTTCACTAATATTTCTGATATTTTGAATTTAAAAAATCATTCGATCAAACACTCAATCTAAATTATAATTTATTAACATTTTAATGATTGCTAAAGAAACTTCTGCTGCCAA
>CAZRLL010000004.1:0-16819 GCA_964600735.1 uncultured archaeon | reverse complement strand
TTCCGGGATATTTGGGGCTTCACAGTGATCAGACATACGTGTAGCTAGTTCTGCTATATTATCAGGAATTTCATTTATTACATTAATACCAACACCAAAAATTACCTGAGTCAATTCATTTCCTTGGATTGTTCCTTCAACTAAAATACCAGCGAGTTTTTTCCCTTCCACCATTATATCATTTGGTGCTTTGATTGTAGAGTGAAAATATTTACTAATTACCTGATTTACTGCCTGAACTATAGGAGTTGACAATTCAATTGCAGGTATGGTCTTTTTTACTCCAAATGACAACCAACATCCACCCTCTGGTGATTCCCATATTCGACCGTCACGTCCTCTTCCTTTACTTTGAGTATTTGCTAGCACAACGATTTTATCATAGTGAATAAATAGGTCATTAACTGTATCATTAGATGATTCAACGATATCAAATGCC
This sequence comes from uncultured archaeon, assembly GCA_964600735.1. Taxonomy (GTDB): domain Archaea; phylum Asgardarchaeota; class Heimdallarchaeia; order Heimdallarchaeales; family Kariarchaeaceae; genus LC-2. The sequence continues at coordinate 16,380 of CAZRLL010000004.1, read as the reverse complement.
CGGATTTCCCACTCCATCGGGTCTATATCATTTTCTTTTAGCAAACTATGTAGCTTTTGAATAAAAGTCAAGTACATCATATTAGTCCTCCTTTAATATCTGATTACTGATTTCTCTTAACTAAAAACCTCATTTTTCTTCTAATTCAACTAGAACATTAAATGTATCTTTAGGGTGGAAAAATATCACTTTTTTTCCTTTTGCGCCTATAAAAGGAGCCTGCAGTGACCGGATTCCGGTTGATTCTATTTTCTTAATTAAATTATCAAAATCATTTGTTTCAATGCAAATATGATGGATACCTCCACCACGCTTTTCAATATATTTTGAAATTGGACCGTTATTACCAGCGGGTTCTAAGAATTCTAGATTGGTTCCACCAATTTTAATAAACGATGTATTCACTTTTTGAGATTCAACGAATTTTTGTTCACTAGCAATATTTCCGGTAATTAATTCGAAAAATCCTTTTGCACGATCAATATTTTCTACTGCAATCGCAATATGAGCAAGTGTGTTTTCCACAAAACCTGCCATTTTTTGTTATTATATATTGTTTTTATATGGATTTGAATAATAATCAAAAAATGATCGATTATATTATATATAAGAATTTCATATTTTATTTCATGAGTCAATTAGTATTAGAGAAATTAATCAGTGGGTTTGATGTAAAAAATGCAAAATCCTTTGGTAAAATCAGTTTCATTCCAATAATTGGGGATATCGATATCTCAAGAGAAAATGTGGATATAGCAACAGATCACATTGCAGATATCAAAATTTCAGAACTTGAAAGTGAGTCAGTTAATCAAGTAAATATTGAATCCTCACATGAGAACCCATTGCTTGTATTATCAGGGATTGTTTTTGAAGGAGGGAGACAAACCCGTTCTCCAACACGACCTTTCATCATAAATAGAGGAACAAAAAAAACCATACCGGTAAACTGTATAGAGCAAAATCGGTGGAGTTATTCTCCAGAAGCCAAGGTTTCGGATGATGAGAAAGAATTTAAGCTTTCAAAAAAACATGTTAACCGTAGAACCAAATCCGCACTTGCCATGCAATCTTCGACATGGGGAAGTATTTCAACCATGCGGGAAACAGCTGGAATTAGCGCGGATGAGGCTGTAAGCAGCAATCAAATGGAAATCGAAACTATTGCGTTTGAAAAAAATCATGAGAAAGTGGAAAATATTAAAGGTGAGATTTCCTCTGCTTTCAATTTAAACAATCAACGAGGAATTGCAATCCTAGAAGATGATAAATTTGTCTCATTAGAGGTGTTTGATAAACCAGAATTATGGGAGAAAATCTGGGAAAACTTATTAGAATCGAACTTGTTTGATCTATTAAAGGAACAAAAAGATGAATCTAATGAATTTGATGATTTATCAATTTCTTCTAAAGATTTCACGTTATCAGACGTAGAACCTGTAGCTGATGAACAATCTTATTCGGTTAAATTTGGAGAATTGGAAGGATGGGGTGTTTCTTATGATAAATCGAATATAATCTATCTGACTATTAACAAGCAGGAGTTAGCTAGCGAGATTAATTACCAAGTCCAAGAACAAATACAAGAACAAATACAGGATATTGAATTTCGAGAGAGAGAAGTCCAATTTGATCAAATTAATCAAATGTAAATTAACATAATTTATTCAATTAATCTACAAATTTGATGTGGGTTTATAGATTCCGAAGACAGTACGTAAAGAATCGCATATCTCGCCAATTGATGCACGAGACCTAACAGCTTGTAAAACTGTAGGAAATAAATTTTCTTCACCTTTTGCTGTATTAATTATATTATTCAGAGCTTGATCCACTTCCTGTTGATTTCTTGATTTTTTAATATCTCTTAATCTGTTAATTTGTTCTCTTTCAACCTTTTCATCAATTTTATGAAGTTCTGGAATTTGAAACTTTTCCTGTTTGAATTTATTAACTCCAACGATTATTCTTTCCTTACTTTTCAACAGTTTCTCATGTTCGTACGCAGAATCATGTATTTTAGATTGGATGATGCCTTTTGAAATTGCCTTAATTACTCCAATTTCTTCGATTTCTTTTATCAATTCCCATGCCTTTTCTTCTAACTGGTCAGTCAACCATTCGATATAGTAAGATCCTCCTAGCGGATCTACAGAATTTGGGACACCACTTTCATCAGCGATAATTTGTTGTGTTCGTAATGCCGTAATTACTGATGAATCACTTGGTAAAGCCAAAGCTTCATCTTTTGAATTTGTATGCAGAGATTGAGATCCACCCAATACTGCAGCCAGAGCTTGCATGGTTACTCGGACAATATTATTCTCTGGTTGTTGCGCTGTAAGAGAAGAACCCGCAGTTTGAGTGTGGAAGCGTAACATCATAGATTTCGGATGTTTTGCCCCGAATTCATTTTTGGTCATATTAGCCCACATTCTACGGGCTGCACGGAATTTAGCAATTTCCTCAAAAAAATCATTATGAGCATTAAAGAAAAATGATAATCGTTTAGCAAATACATCTATATCCAATCCTACTTGAAGCGCAGACCTCACATATTCTCTTGCGTTGACTAACGTAAATGCTAATTCTTGTACTGCTGTTGAGCCTGCTTCTCGGATATGATATCCTGAAATAGAAATTGTATTAAATTTAGGATGATTTTTGGAACAGTAAGCAAAAGTATCTGTTATTAAGCGCATTGACTGTTCAGGAGGAAATATATAGGTCCCTCGGGAGGTATATTCCTTTAAGATATCATTTTGAATTGTACCACGTATTACAGAAGAATCTAATCCTGATTCTTCTGTAGTGACAATATACATTGCCAGTAGGATCATTGCTGGAGCATTAATGGTCATCGATGTCGATACTTCTGACAGATCTATTCCATCAAATAATCGTTTTACGTCTTCCACTGTATCAATTGCCACTCCCACCCTACCAATTTCTCCAGCAACAATTGGATTATCGGAATCGTATCCCATCTGGGTTGGCAGATCAAAAGCCACTGAAAGTCCGCTCTGTCCACCTTTTAATAACATTTTGAAACGGGTGTTTGTTTCTTTCGCCGTAGAAAATCCTGAATATTGTCTCATTGTCCAAATACGTTCACGGTACATTAATGGATAAATTCCTCGAGTGTACGGAAATTCACCGGGTAGGTCTTTTCCAAGTGATTCAGGATATGAATCAAGATAGGTTGGAATATTTATACCTGAATGAGTTTTCTTTTCCTTCATGAGTTTTCTTTTCCTACCCGGTTATGGGTTTAATATTTTCTTTGATAAATATTACAATATCTTCAAGTGGTGAACCAGGACCGAAAATACCAGAAATTCCATATTTCTCCTTCAAAATCTTTGCATCCTCATCTGGTATAATTCCCCCACCAAACACGATGATATCACTCGCATTATTTTTCGCTAATAACTCGACTACACGGGGAAATAATTGCATATGTGCTCCAGACAATACCGATAATCCAATTGCATTCACATCTTCTTGAAGGGCTATTTCCACAATATTTTCTGGTGTTTGGTGTAAACCCGAATAGATAACTTCCATTCCTGAGTCTCGTAATGCCCTAGCCACGACTTTCGCTCCCCGATCATGCCCATCTAGCCCAGGTTTTGCGATTAAAATGCGTGGAGGGGGGGTTTGATTGGACATGGAACACGCTCTATTTTTATAAAATTATGAGCTAGCTGACTCACTGCCTATCATCGTAACCCCTATGGGATCTCAAGTCGCTTCTTAAACTAGCTCAGCACCTTTATTTTTCATAAGTTCAAAGGAATTATTATTGTGATATAAAATTTAGTTCAAGTTATCATATTAGACTTGGAGAAATTATTCGATATTGCTATGCTATTTTTTTGTATATTCGGTGCCTACTAGAAACTAAATTAAATTTACAGTCAAATTTAGCATCTAGTATTTCTGTTCTCCCTAATACTAGATAGCCTCCCAGATTCAGGGAGGTGTAGAATTTTTCAATGATAATATGATTTACCATATCATCAAAATAGATTAAAACATTGCGACAGAATATTAGATCAACATTTGTGGGAAAATTATGCAAAATAAGATCGAGGATGCTAAATGATACAGATTGTCTGATTTCTCTTTTTATTTCATAATTTAAATCATCAATCCTTCTGAAATATTGATCAATTTCTTCTCCACTCAATTCCATTAGATAATTCTCGTTATATATTCCCCCATTTGCTGCTTTTATCAATTCCTCTTCAAAATCTGTAGCGATTATTTGATATTTTGATGAAGGTAAGGTTAATTGGAACAATATTGCGAGAGAATATGGTTCAGCACCGTCAGCACATCCAGCAGACCAAATTTTGATTGTTTGAATCCTATGAGCAAATGATTCAAGTACATTCTCTCTAATATAATCATAAGTATCCCTATCTCTAAAGAATCTGGTAACTAGAATGCTTAATGATTTTTTCATTAATTCTATTTCATTATTACTTGACTTTAGATATTTGAAATAACTTTTTAGAGTATTGGTTTCTGTTCTTAGCATTCTTGATCGAATACGACGAATCAAAAATCGCTCCCGGTAGGAATCTACCAAAATCCCTGAACTTAGGAGTAATTTGACAATTTTTTCAAAGTATGTGGGATCAAATTCTGTATGTCCCAATTTATATTTTTTCTCAAACTCTTTGTATACATTAGTCTGAGAATAATAACGTCTACGTTCAGCTTTTGTCATGGGTCTAAGTTTTGATAAACGTTCCTTTATTTCCAACTGACTGCCTTGAGGAGGCTCTGTGAGCACTTTTTTTCTTGTTGGTTCAAACATTTCCGTTTCGGATTTCCGTTTGGTTTTTTTCTTGGTTATTTTTTTTCTCCGCAAATCCTTATAGGTTTTAGTTTGGGAATAATATGCCCTTCGTTCTGCCTTAGTCATAGGTTTAATTGCAAATAATGCTTCATATATATCCTGAAGTTCCTCCTTGGTTAATTCTTTATCCTTTTCAGTATCAGGAATATACCGCACCAAGGGTAGATTATATTAATGTAATTGATAAATATTTATTTTAGTTGATGTACAAATTTTGAATCTTTCAATTATAGATAGTGTATTGTATTAAAGTTGAGAAATAAAAACATCAATCTAATTGACGTTGTCGGTCATCCTTTTGCCTTCCCCGTTTGTAACCTGTACGTCTAGCAGCAATCAAACCCACCTTTCTACCTGGAGGGGCGTTTCTTGACACCGTTGTAGGCCTAGCTGGAGATTGGTGTGAACCACCTCCATATGGATGTTTGACCGGATTCATGGCTGTTCCTCTCACTCGTGGGTATTTTTGACCTTTTGCATGTTTTGCGTGATATTTACTTCCAGCCTTCAAAAATGGCTTTGATACCCTACCACCACCCGCAACAATTCCAACAGTGGCCCTTGCTTCTGGTGGAATTCGCTTTAATCTGCCGCTAGGCAGCTTAATTATAACCCATTTTTCTGTTTTTGAATCAACAATGGCAAATCCACCACCAGTTCTTACAAGTTTGCCACCATCACCCTTACGTAGTTCAATATTGAATATAGGAGTTCTGATTGGGATGGCTTTCAGTGGTAAAACATTTCCTTCCTTAATATCAGCTGTCACGCCATAGTGGATCATACTGCCTATGGATATTCCTTCAGCAGGTAGAATATATTTTTGCAATCCATCAACGAATTTTACTTTGGCGATAGGAGCCCCTCTACCAGGTTCATGGGTTAAATCGATTATTTCTGCCCCAAAATGAGAGGAAAATTCTTCTTGAGAGATTTTTCTATATTTTATTGGCTCGATTCTTTTATGACTTGCGGATCTGAAAACTGGACTTCCTTTTCCTCGTCGTTGTGTTGTAATTTTCTTACCCATTACCATTCACCTATCCAAATAAGTTGAGCTCTGTCGCGAGATCACTGGCAGAATATTCTGGAAAAAGGGTACAAATTGCTCTTTTAATCCCCCGTGGTGTGATATAAGTATTAACTTTTTTCACTTTCACATTATAGAGTTTTTCAACGGCTATCTTAATTAAAAATTTATTGGATTTTTTCGATACTTCAAAAACTACTTTATTTTGAGCCTCGATTAAATCGTATACTTTTTCGGTAATTACTGGTTTCCTAATTATTTGATTAAATTCCATAATTTATTGCCACTCCATTAATTGTCCTATTGCCTTTTCAGTCCATACTGTTAATCTACCCGCTTGAGTACCAGGAGCTAATAATTCAACAGTTAATTCTTGTACCTTACATATTCTTAGGCCAGGAATGTTATTTCCGGCTTTTATTGCTTCACAATCATCGGCGATCACCAGTAATGGACCTATTTTTCTGCGATACTTTCTTCCTCTCATTTTACCCTTTCCAGCCCGTACTTTCTTAGTCTTAGACCTTACAATATCATCAGTCAAACCAATATTCATGAAGATTTCAATCAATTCTTTTGTTTTGTTAACTTCACCAATTGTATCTTCTACAATTAATGGTAGTTTAATTGCTTCATCAATCAAATGACCTCGATCTTCCACTATATCTTTAATTGCAGTTGCCGAAACTGCAGACCAAAGAGCGATTTTCTTTTCCTTTTTATTTATTTTTTCGACTATCTTTTTTTCAGTCTTAGGGGGAAAAGCCAGTTTCCCACCGACAGTACTATTTATGAATATACCCCTATTTCCGTGATGTGTACGTTTACCATGTGTTCTAGGAACTTTTGAGATCCCACTACCAGGTCCTACGCTTGTATGGGCGACTAATCTACCTGCCAAGGGATATCTACCTTGGGGTTGTCTTTTTCTTGACTGTTCAGATAGTACTGCTCGCTTAATCAAATCAGGTCGCAAACTAGTTTGAAACACGTGAGGTAAATCAATTTTGTCACGCTTTGGATTTCCCTTTAAATTTAATACAGTTACTTTTTCCATTGTTTACACCTATCCTTGATTACTTGTCGTAGATAAATACGATATTTTCGGTTCCGCAACTATTTTATCCGCATTTCGCACCCCATCTCGCAGAACGACCAATCTTTTTTTCGGTCCTGGAACGGATCCTTTCACAATAATATAACGATTTTTTACGTTTCCATACTTAACGAAACCACCTGAAGGAGTGATTTCCTCTCCGTTTACACCGATTTGCATCACTCGTTTATTGTATTCAGTTCGACGACCATATCCCATCTGACCATATCTCGCGATAAGCCATCTTACTCGAGCAGGAGTCCAAGGTCCAATACTACCTACTTTCCTTGGACCGTCTTTGGTTTTATGTTGAACTTTAGTGACTCCATGACGTTTTACTACTCCTTGGAAACCTTTTCCCTTAGTAATGCCAACAACATCAAGAAATTCTCCAGGTCTGGTAAAATCTTCGATTTGTAACTCCTGTCCGATTCTTTCCTTTGCCCAATTGAATGCCTCTTCAATAGAATTTGAACCTATTTTTATTTCAAGGATTTCAGGAATTTTTGTACCAATACCGGTTAAATCGGGTTGAGTGTGAACTATTGCCCGAATTTCAGTTGCATCCACAAGAGTTTCTTCCATGTGATTTAATTTTTCTTCTGGATCTATTTCATTTGGAAATCGTTTTCTTCTCTTAAGAAATTTGCTAGGACTTTCAGCCCAGACATCTGCTAGAATTTTGTAGCCATAGGGAGTTGATCGATAAGTACGCATACCCATAAGGATTACGGGTGGTGTTTCGATCACAGTTACTGCAGTTAATCTATTTGTATTTGCGATATGACTTTTGGGTCTATCTTCTCTATAGATTACACGTATCATACCAGCTTTAAAACCGGGGAATCCAAGAATTTTTGGTTCACCTTCATAATTAGCCCAGTCCCTCACTCTGGGTTTCGCAGAGCTGGATCGTTTTCGTCGGTATCCGAGAGAGCTTCTGTGTGGAGCTCTGACATTTCGTCTTGTCATTAATTGATACACCTACCAGAGGCCGCAATGGCTTGGCGTTATCTTCAAATTCTATTCGTTTGATTTAAAAGTTCGTTTAGAGCGCGGTAAGTAAAATAATATACCGTAATGTTAACTGTAATATTCTTGGATTATTATTACCATCAAACTAGATTTGCGATTATATTGAGCCTACAGATTAGAAATGAGAAATAAAATTGAAAAACTTAATTTAACAGATGTAAATTTGATTTGTAAGGGTACAAACTAGTACATGATTATAAAGCTTTGAATGAACGGTACAATCCAGCTATTTTGAGATTTTTATGTTCACTTCTTTTTTTTTATTAATTAACTCCCAGTCATATTTTTATAAAATTCAGTTATTATTTATAAAATAAAATGGAAAAAATCGGATATAGTTAGCAAGATTGATTTGTAATGTTGATTTCTGACAAAATTGAAGCATATAATGAAAACTCGAGGTTTATTAGTGGGTAGATTCCAGCCGTGCCACTTAGGACATTTAAAAACAATTAAACAGATATTGGAAGAAGTTGATGAATTAATTATTGTTATTGCTGCTGCTCAGATAAGTTTTACCATAAAAAACCCCCTTACTGCAGGGGAAAGGTTAGTGTTATTGCGAAAAATGTTGGATAATGCAAATGTTGAAATAACTTGTTACTGGTTAATTCCAGCCCAAGATATTATGGATAATATGCTATGGGTTCATCATATTAAGAGATTAATCCCTAGATTTGATTATTATTATGGAAATAATCCCTTCACTACAATGTTATTTGAAAATGCGGGTGTCAAAACAAAAAACACCCAAATTTTTGAAAGGGATAAATTTGAGGCAACTTTAATTCGAGAAAAGATAATCAAAGGGGAAGATATTACAGAATTTGTTGATAAGGATGTGTCAGTGTTGTTAAATAAGTGGAGAATAGATGAAAGATTAAAAGCAATAACGAAAATGGACTCTTCCAATAGAATTATTGATCAGAGAGGGTCAGAATTAGGAAAAAATAGTTAAATTTTATTTCATTATTAAGTAATCTTTATCATACTTTTGGCTTTCAAACAGACGCTTTTTTGCTTGTTTGTAGGTTTGTTTTTGTTTGGTTTTCTGAATTCTGTAAGGACTTTTAGGCCTCAGTTCTTCAATTTTTTGAATAATTCTATCTACGATTAATTTTGAGGTTTCTGGTGATTGTGGTAGTTTCCTTAAATCGTCCAAAGGCACTGGTTTACCATATTTAAGGGTTAATTGCAATGATCTTGGTCCACGTCCCCAAGTAATTCTCTTGCCTACTGGCATTGCAAATTCAGCACCACCGATATAGGCTGGTATAATTGGAGCTTTAACTAGGTGTGCAAGCATTCCGCTGCCTAATTTTCCTTGACTACATTTATTTATCCAGGGTTTTTTATGCCTTTTGCCTTCTGGAAACCATAACATACTACTTCCAGAATTTATTCTTGAGGCTGCATAATTGACGATATTCATATTTTTTGCACCTTTTCGTACTGGGAAGCCATTAAGGTGTTCAGCAAAGATTCTGAAGAATTTATTTTTGAACAATTTTTCATCACCAATTGCATTTGGTGCAGATCTTGGGGCTAATAATACTCCTGCCAGAAATGCATCCATGTGACTGATGTGATTTGGCATAAGCACATAATTTCCTTTTTTTGGTACATTGTTCTTACCTTCAACTTTAATTCTCCAGCCAAATTTCATCGCAAAGCTTACTACAGGTACAATTAAATTGTACCAGAGTTGATTCGTTTTGAAATCATAATCAAAAGTATCACATGGTCCTAAAATACTTTTCCTTTGCTTTTTTGCTCCTTTGGTTGTAAAAACTTCGGGTTCCATGCCCTTTACAATTTTGTAATTTGTTATTGGTTTTGTTTCCCGATTTTCAGGGGAACGATTTGGAACATCTATTATTTCCTTACCTTTTAATGTACTCATGATAACATCCTTTTTGAATTTGGAGGGTAATTCATGGATAGATCGATCACATTGACCGAGTATAGGTGCTAATAAATGGAATATAGATGATAATGATCATCATGTTTTGCCGGAAAGCAAATATATCCAACTACAACTGAGTTATCGCTAGGCTATATATAAACTTATAAGTTGATTCTTTTACTATTTCATGAACATATAATAATTAATATTATTTTTTTGATGCTTGAAATTTAAAGAAAAATACATTTTAGATGGATTCGTTTTTTTTAATGAAATCATGAAATAATTAGTTAAAATAGTTATCGTCACCATTTATTAATTAATCAGCATAATGCCCATAAATATTATTTAAAATATGCAATTGCACAATTTATTTATAATAATATGGTTTGCGGGTATAAATTTATAATTAGAGTGCGAATTTAAAAATTAATTCCTTCGTTTTACCTTATATATGGTAATAAGGCCGATTAAAGTAATAGAGGTGAGGAGGTAATTTAGAACAGGCAAAGGTAATCCCGGTGTGGAACTTTCTTCATCATGATTTTCATCATGTGGCTGGTCGTCATATTCCTCATTTATAGGACTTCTTCCTTCAGGATTGAATTCAGTATAGCTAAATTGTTTTTTGTTTTCAATATCTGGATAATCATATTCTACCTGATCATCAAGGTGTATCCAACCATGAATAACAAATATCATATCTCCTTCGTAATTAGAAGAATATAGATCTCTACCATCAATGTCTATCATTATTGGTGTAGTTCCACTTTCAATATCATGATCACCATGAAATCCATTTCCTGCAAACCATTGGTAGTTTTCAACAGAATTCACATCGACCCAAAAGTCAATATTTGCCGATCTCTGTGCATTCACGTCAAATCTAATCCTTGCAAAATCATAATTTGCTTGGTTTAGTGATGAATTTGATCCTATATATTGTATTGATATAGTGTTTGTGTCAATAATTATTGGAGAAAGTTCAAATTTAGTATAATCGATGTAAATATTAGATAAATGTCTGTCTGATATTCTGTATCTCAAATCATCTTGTTCATTTAAAATTACGTCGCCATGAACATTGATTGACACATTTCCAGTGTATTTGGATAGCGATATTGAATAGCCACTAATTTTCAGTTTTATCTCATGTATTCCGGTACTCATATCCATCCTAAGATTACCATGTCCTACATGCCTCCAATTGTCATCATCTTGTGCACTATCCATATTGGCCCAAAGTTCTACTAAAGATACGTGTGTTACATTGAGCTTAAAAATCAGATCAACATAATCATAAAGCCCATTATTATCAGTATCGACAAACTCATGAGTTAAACCTTCAGATATTATTGAAACTCTAGGAGGGTCAAATTTCAGGTAATCAAAATAGAAAGGATTTCTAATTCGACTTATCTGATAACTTTCTGCACCATCAGGATTTACCCTACCCCCAATGTCGATAGAACCATTCTTTTGTATTTTTTGGTCATGTAGACCTGTAGTTCCAAGTATTAGAATTAAATTGTGCGTCCCTTCAGTAATGTCCATTGACCTACCATTACCATCAATCCAACCATAGTTATCTATTTCAAAATCGGCCCCAATTTCTATCCAACCTGTAATACTTGATTTTATCATCACAATAATTTCAATATAATCTGTAAGGCCATTATTATTGGTATCTTTGAAAGTGATTTCCAACTGATCAAGCAATAAATATATGCTGGGAATCTCGTAATTTTGATAGTTTAATGCAAATTCTTGCCAGAGATCACCAATCCATTGATTTTCATTCGCGTCTTTTAGATATCCATTTACATTTACAGAAGCTTTTCCTTGAAAATATGTGCTATAGATTTCTTCTGCTGGAATTGATACCGAATATGAATTTGTTCCTGGAATTAAATTAATTTCGATATTGTGATCGAATAACCAATCTCCATTTTGTGCTTCAGAAATATGAAAACCTATGTCAACAGTTGCAGAAATATTACTTTGAATTTGAATAGAGAATATTAATTCATCATACTTGTTATTTGAATCTGTATCCTTGGGTTCAATATATAGACTATCTTCGACAAAAGCTATTCCTATATCATCCTGCTCCGTTTTAAATTGGAAACTTTGAGATCCCTGATCAGAAAAGACCATTATTCCTGATAGTAGGAGCAATGCTGTTACAATCAGTGACATTGAATTGTATCTAGACATATTTTAATCAACTGATTATTGGTAAAAAAGTAATATAAGATTAAGCAAATGAAATTGATTATTTATGAATTTTTCACAGATAATTGTTAATATTTTTGCAAAATTAGCCATTCAAAATTTTCTAAAGAAAAAAAGTTAATTTGACTTTTCGATATGGCAGATAATATCTAAGACAGTTTCTAACAAAGCATATTCATCCCTAGTTATTTTATAATCATCATTAGCTACCAAAAAAGCTTTGTCCAGAATATTTTTTCTTGCTTTGAATAATGCAATTTTTTCTTCAAATGAAATATACCCATCCTCTATTGCATTTTCCATGAGTTTGGTATAAGATTCATAATTTGTGATTATATCCTTGATTAGTCTCATCTCCTCCGCACTTATTGCCCCATCCTCAAGAGCTATATTTATTAATTTCAACCAAATTTCATTTTCATTGATTTTTGCACTCATGGATATACCTATTAATTATTTAAAAATCATATATTAATAATTGGGTGTTAACCTAACTTCATTAACAAAACCACTCTAATTAATCTGAAAATGCTGCTCCTAAAGGAATATGGAAGTTATATCTATACAAATGATTAAGCGAATATATTGTTAAATATAGCATTCAATTTCACTAAAATACATTTATTGTCCAAAATATATTATATTTGATTTTCAAGAATCGTACTATGATGAAGTCAAATTTGAATACTGACTTTATCGAAAAGTCAAATAAAAATGAGCAAATTACCCACCTAGAGAATCCAAGGATTACCAATTTGCTAGTAGTTGGTGACTCGGAGAGCTCATTATCACTAATGGATAATTTGCTAAGTCTTGCAGAATTCACGCGTATAGTGCAGGTTAGCAATTACCAAGATGCTGTAATTCTGCTCATGCAAGAAGATTTTTCAGTTGTTGTATTAGACAATGATACACCACACATCAATGCTATAAGTTTTTCTCGTGTAGTGAGACTAAATCATCCTATTACTCGAATTATCGTGGTTTCAAAGGAGAATTCCTTTGATTTGATAAAGTCCTTTATCAACCGGGGATCAATTGATGCATTTTTACCAGTACCCATTGATGATTATACTGCTTACTCTGTTATTATTGAACAACAAGCAAAAAATGAAATAAGTCAGGTTTTAAATGCACTCATCAGAAGCCCACCCAAATTTTCACCAGCGTATTATCTACTTCACGATCAGTCTTTAACTCCCAAAGATCCCACTATAGGATTCGAATTTCTCGGATGTGTTATCTCTTATGAATCAACCACCCGGTTTGCGATGTTTTATGATAATTTTATAACAAAAGATGAAATCCTGCTTTCAATTTACATCTCTGCTATTACACTACTAGGTGAACACCTATTCAACAAGAATATTATGTTACAAGAGGTCAATTTTGGTGGAATATCAATATTTTTCCATTTTCAAGAGGATCTTCAATTTTCGTTTTTAATTGGAAATTTGACAATGAATAATATTGAGAAGGTGGAGGAATTTATTAAGGGTATTCTAGATGAATTAATCAATCCTGAACTGGAGTTCTTGACAAATAAGAGTGTTATCACTGAACAAGATGATGTATTAATAGCAAAATTGCTTGAACGAAAAATACTCGAGACGTTTGGCAATATAACTAAGAATCATAAAAATTCAGAGAAACTAAATCTAATAATTCTTGGTAGTGAACTTGATTTTTTTACTGAATCCCTGGCTAATTATAATAATTTTAATTTTTCAAATAGGTTTGATGATGAAGAAAAGCTGGTTAGTTATTTACATAAAAACGTAATTGATATTGTAGTAATAAATCCGATTTTAAAAGAAGAATTTTCCAAATTATCTTTTGCTCTTAAGGCCAAAGATATCTCTCCAAGAATCCAAATAATTGGGATATTGGAGCAGGCAAAGATTAATGATGCTCTAAAAATACTTGCTACTGGCGTAGTTGATTACGTCCTGTTAAAAAATGATACACAAGGTGAAATACAAACAGTTTTAAAACGAGCCAGTGAAAGAGCTGTATTAATAATGGATAGTTCGATAATTCCAAGACCCCATAACCTCCGTTTCTCTCATGAGCAATCATATATTGCCAGATCGTTGCTAAGAATACATGATAAATCATACATAAGGATGAATTTACCCGGATTGCATGGTATCTTTATAATTAGGAATAATTTACCATTTTATCACAGTTTGTGGTCAGAATCTAATGCACCAGTATCAGTGAACTCCGAATCATTTACTAACTTTATCAATTCTCTATCTGTATTTAGCGATGAAATGTTTCTTTCACCGGAAGTAATATCTGGAGTTAGGTTCGGAGAAGCCTCACTAATTATCCAAAATATGTTTGAATTTTCATTCATTTTTTTCACTAGCGGAATTGATGAATCCAATTTTTATATAACATACAAGCACATTAATACATCAGTTCTCGCTCTCTATGATCTAATGTCAATCGCCAATATTCGAGAAGCTTGGGGGCCAGAATTACATGCACAAATTGAACAAATTATTGTGGAATTATTCTTAAAATTTTCATCCATGAGTGTTGAGTAATACCTTTCTCTCTATAATTCTTTAAAATAATTATACATGGCATATTTCTCATCAAAACCAACAGAATCGTATAACTTATTTGCGCCAGGAGTATCTGCCGCTCCTCCAATGTAGAATAATTCAGGATCATAAGTCATCGATCGTGTTAATCCCTCGTAAATTATCGCTTTGGCCAAACCTAAACCTCTGTAATCTGGATGTGTAGCCAGGGGTTCTAACTGGGTGACTTTACTAATTGGATCAAATCTAAATGTACAGAAAGAAACAATTTTCAGATCAGGATTAGTGATTACTAGATCCAGATCTGGCCGATAGAAGGTTCGTTTAGTAGTAGCCTCGATTACTTCTGCAGTGAACCACTTCCCATGCCCAAAAATTTGGCGAACGAGTCGAGCAAGCTCTTCATAATCAGACCACCCAGTAACCGACCTGATTTCAAAGCCTGTAGGGCATTCAAATTTTGGAATTTGCTTCTCTTTTGAGCGAACTCTGTGCCAGCCATAAATTTTATCCCGTTTCTGATAACCAAGACTGGTGAGTAATTTTTCTCGATTCTCATTGCGCTCAAGGATAGTAATCATTAGCCTGATTTTCTTATCGGATTTATTTACAAATTGTTCTTGCTTTAGCTCCCTACAGTGATTTTCAACCCATGTCAATATCTCCCTTTCAAGAAAACTGTAATCTGGGTCAACTTGAAGAAAATAATTGTAGGTACTCTCTGGATTGGCAACTGCAATAATATTACTCTTTGGTGGCGAACCCCGACCATCAACTCCTTCCCAGATTCTTATATCACTCTCCTTCTCAAAAGGGTGTATCCCCTCAAATCGATCAGGAAACCAGCTATGATAAGATCGGAATTTTTGGTAAATATCATTTAAAAAGTTCATTATGGGAAGAAAATCATCCTCGTGAGTGTATGGTCGTGAAATAGTTTTCATTAAAATTATATCATTATTCGAGCAAAATTAAGAATTATTGTAAAATACTGAATATATCCAATAATCAATCAATTATCAGATTTATTCAATCGGTTCAACTTTTGCAAGCCATATAAATAGAATTCAGCAAATTATCTCGTAAGGTTTCATTCAGATATT
Organism: uncultured archaeon; assembly: GCA_964600735.1. GTDB lineage: Archaea > Asgardarchaeota > Heimdallarchaeia > Heimdallarchaeales > Kariarchaeaceae > LC-2. The sequence continues at coordinate 550 of CAZRLL010000004.1, read as the reverse complement.
CTTGAAGTTCAATCAGATCTTTGAATTTTATTATTTAAATTTCATCATGCAAACGTTCATTGAGGATTAGGACCATTCTGGGGGCTAAACGACGATCTCTCTCCATTTCTCCTAATTTTATTTTAATTAACACTAGTCAAAGGATATTTTTCGATCGTAGTCTGTTGAATTATTTATTGTAGGTAGGGTACAATTTTGAAACTAGTTCTCTCAACTTCTTAATTTTTCTCCCGCGATAATACAAGTAACCGACTACAATAATAAGCAAGAGAATACCAACAATAGCTTCCCTAGGTATATTAAATGGCTGTTCAGAATCAGCTTCCTCCCCTGGATATGGTATTGCCATATTTTCGGCACCAAATGGATTTTTGAATCCACCATACGCAAAACCTCCATCTGTCGTCTGGATAAGAAAACGTGCAGTATTGGTTTGGGAACTGCCTGGAGGTCGATCCCACTCGTGATTGCCAAGTGCATCAGTTTTGAGCAGCAACATGTCGGTATTACTGGCTAATCTTTTAAAACCAGCGACTACAAATCCTCCATC